>NZ_AQXL01000116.1 GCF_000376225.1 Effusibacillus pohliae DSM 22757 | reverse complement strand
AGGGCAACGACCCCGTAAAGGAGCTTACCCGGCCTCCACCCCTTGAGAGGTAGAACGAAGGAATGTAAGGGCATCGACCCAGGGAGATATGGGAGGGTAAACCGCAAGGGTACATGTGGAGATCCATATGCGACCATATGGCTTTTAAAAACGAGGTGACCAACATCTCTGTTCCCGCCAACGGGTCGATCCCAAATATTCACTTTTCGTCAAATATTATCCTCAAGCGCTTCGTTCGTGAAAGATGAAAACATGCGTAATGGCGAGAAAAACGAAGAAAACATTAATTCTTTGAGGGAGGAGAGTACGAGCCATGCCAATCATCGAAGTCTCTCATCTGCGCAAGGAATTCAAGCGGCTGATTCCGAAAAAAGGCCCTTTCGCCTCCATCCGCAACCTGTGGAACACAAACTACACGGTGCATACAGCCGTCAAGGATATCAGCTTCACGATCGACAAAGGAGAGCTGGTCGGCTACATCGGCCCGAACGGCGCCGGAAAATCGACCTCGATCAAAATGCTGACCGGGATTTTGCTGCCCACATCGGGCGACATCCGGGTGGCCGGCCTGGTTCCGTACAAGCAGCGCAAACAGCATGCGAAAAACATCGGCGTGGTGTTTGGCCAAAAAACCCAACTCTGGTGGGACATTCCGCCGATCGAGTCCTACCGGGTGCTGAAGACGATCCACAAGATTCCGGACGATCGCTACCGGCGCAACCTCGACCTGTTCCGCGAGCTGCTGGACTTGCACGAGTTCGAACATACACCGGTCCGCCAACTGTCGCTCGGTCAACGGATGCGGGCGGATTTGGCGGCGGCGCTGCTGCACGATCCCGAGATTTTGTTTCTCGACGAGCCGACGATTGGCGTCGATGTGCTGGCGAAAGAAAAATTACGCAGCTTTATCCGCGAAATCAATCTGAACCGGAAAGTGACGGTGCTGCTGACGACGCACGACATGACCGACATCGAAAAACTGTGCAGCCGGGTGATGATCATCGACGACGGCCGGATTTTGTACGACGGTTCGATCGACAATTTGAAACATCAATTTGGCGGCGAGCGGACCCTGGTGATCGAGCTGGAAGACGAACTGGATCCCGCCGGCTTACATCTGCCGCAAGCCCGGCTGGTGCGGCAGGAAGGCAGCCGCATCTGGCTTTCGTTCGACAAGGACAAGGTTTCCGCATCGCAATTGATGCTGGAACTGGCCCGAACACACCGGATTCGCGACCTGACGGTGGAAGAGCCGGAAATCGAATCGGTCGTCCGCCAGATTTATGAATCAGGGATGGAACGGAAACAACATCCACAGGGCACAAGTGACGCCGCTGCTTCACAGGCGCCGGGCAGCGCTAAGGAGGATCCGCATGCAGTTGTTCTGGATGTTTAGCCGCCAGAGCTTTCTCAACCTGTCCGCGTACCGGCTCAATTTCTGGTCGGAGATGTTTGCACTGTTTGTCCAGATGTTTGTCGTGTTTACGCTTTGGCGGGTTTTATACGGACAAGCGCCGCACATCTTCGGCTCCGTCAACCTGGACGCGATGATCACATATGCGGTGCTCGGGGTGATACTCGACATGATTCTGACGACCGACAGCGGCCCGCATCACTATTTGACCACCCAGATCAAGACAGGAATGATTGCGAACGATCTGTTGCGCCCGCTCGATTTTCCGCTGCACATGCTGCTACGGTATTCGGGAGAAGCAATGGCTCGGACCGTGTTTTATGTGTTGCCGCCAGTGGCTACATCGTACATCCTGTTGGATCTCACGGTACCGCAAAATGTCGGGCAGTTTGGCTGGTTTCTGTTGAGCGTTGTGTTCTCCTGGCTGATTCTGTTTTTCTGCAATTTTTTGTTCGGTATGATTTCGTTCAAAACGCTGGATCTGCTCGGCTTTTTCTTCACCTACTGGGCGATGTTGCGGTTTTTGTCGGGACAACTGATTCCGCTTTGGATGTATCCGGAATCGATGCAAAAGGTGATTGCATATTTGCCGTTCCAGTCGATTTTTTATACGCCGCTGTCTATTTACATTCACAAGTTGAACGGCGAAGCGGTTTGGCATGCCGTGCTGCAGCAGGCGATCTGGACGGTTGTGTTGTACGGGATCGTGCGGTTGGTGTGGAGCCGGATGCAACGGCAGCTTGTGGTACAGGGGGGATAAGGATGCAGCAGCTTCGCGTATACGGAGCGATGTTACGGGCGTCGATTTTGTCCCGGTTGCAGTACAGGGCCGATTTTTTGATGGGCATCTTCGGGGTGTTTGTGTTAAACGGAGCGACGCTCGGGACGACCTGGGTGCTCTTGCAACGGTTCGAAAACTTGAACGGATGGACGTTTTGGGAAATTGTGTTCCTTTATAACCTGTGGTTGTTGGGTCACAGCTTCCGCTCGATTTTCTTCCGGCAGATCTCGCTGCTCGACGATTATATTGTGCAGGGAACGTTTGACGGCTTTTTGACCCGTCCAGCGTCGCCCTTGGTGCAGTTTCTCGGAAGGGAAGTGCATTATCTCGGCGTGGGAGACCTGCTCTTATCATCCAGTATGCTGACGCTCGCTTACCAAAAGCTCGGGTTGCACTGGTCATGGAGCATGTTCGGGTGGTTCGCCCTGATCGTGCCCGCTTCGACGGCGGTGGAAGTGTCGATCGTGCTGATCCTGTCGACAATCGCGTTCAAGACCGCGCGTTCGCAGGCGATCGTCAACGCAGCCACGCAATTCAGCTTCAATCTTGTACAGCAATACCCGCTCGACATGTTCGGGCGAAGTGTCAGAGCAATTGTTACTTTTATCTTGCCGTTTGCCTTTATGAACTACTATCCTAGCCTCTTATTGCTTGGAAAATGGGACAAAGTGAACCATCCGGCACTCGCCTATGCATCGCCGCTGGTGGCGGTGATTTTGTGCGGCTTAGCCTATTTTGCATGGCGGTGGGGATTGCGGCAGTATCAGAGCACGGGGTCTTGAGGCCCTAAAAACAACCACACCGGTGGTGGTGTGGTTGTTGCAATTTACTGTTCGTATCCTGTACGCGGGATCGCGTCGACCTCGTTCAACGAATCTTCGATTGCTGCATCGATGGTGCCTTCCCGGTAAGCGTCCATCACCTGCACATACGTGGTCATCAGGGCGCCTTCCGGATCTTCTTCGTCTTTTGTCAACCGGTTGACGTCTTTTGACACTTCCTGCCCCACAATCCCGGCCGCCCGCCGCAGCGCTTCCGAATTGTACCCGTGGCCCGCATACCGTTCTTCTTTTGCCATTTGTACTCTCCACACCCTTCCGTAAGACAATCTGTTCTGTCTTACGGTAACCGAACCCCGGGAGAAATATGTGGGGTGCATTCCGCCACGCCGATACAAAAAGAGCGCCATGGCGGCGCCCTCGATCAACCCCTTGCAGGGATCAAGCGTGTTGATTTCCCAAGTTACTTGGTCAGTGTATGAACACCTTGTCCAAGCGCGTTCTCGGCTGCTTCCATCACCATCTCGCCGAGCGTCGGGTGGGCGTGGATCGTCAACGCGATATCCTCCAGGGTCGCGCCCATCTCAATTGATAGACCGATTTCCGCAATCAAATCGGGTGCGCCCGGACCGACGATCTGCCCGCCAAGCACGACACCGCTGTCTTTGTCCGCGACGAGTTTGACGAATCCTTCATTTGCATTCAGAGACAGGGCTCGGCCGTTCGCGGCGTAGTTGAATTTGCCCGTCGTCACCGAGTAACCTTTTTCCTTCGCTTCCGTTTCGCTCAACCCGACGCTTGCGATTTCCGGATCGCAGAACACGATCGCCGGGATGCATTTGTAATCGACGGCGCTCGCATGTCCGGCGATCACTTCGGCCGCCACCTTGCCTTCATACGATGCCTTGTGGGCCAACGCCGGTCCGGCCACAATGTCGCCGATCGCGTACACATTTTCGATGTTGGTCCTGCATTGGTTGTCGACCTTGATGTAGCCGCGCTCGTCTTTTTGCAGTCCGATCTCGTCAAGTCCCAGTTCGTCCGTGTTGGGCACCCGTCCGACCGTCACCAGCAGGTAGTCGGCCGTGACTTCCTTTTCTTCTCCGTCCACCTCAAATTTCACCGTGACGTTCGAGTCGGTTTGCGTCGCAGACAGCGCTTTTGCCTTCGTATGGACCTTGACGCCGTCTTTCTTCAGCTTCCGTTGTACCCAACGCACGATCTCGCTCTCAAATTGCGGCAAAATCTGATCGGCGCCCTCGATCACCGTGACTTTCGTACCGAACTTGGCGAACGTTTGGCCCAGCTCGATCCCGATGTAGCCGCCGCCGATCACAACCAGACTCTTTGGAATCTCATCCAGTTGCAAAGCTTCCGTCGAGGACAGGATGCGGCCGCCAAACGGGAATGCTTTCAGTTCAACCGGGCGGGAACCGGTGGCGATGATGCAATGGTTGAACTTGTACCGGTTGAACTCGTTGCCCTGGTAAATCCGGACTTCGCTGGGCGACACGAATAGCGCTTCGCCATTGATAATTTCCACACCGTTGCCTTTCAGCAGGGAGCCGACACCGCCGGTCAATTTTTTGACAATCCCCTGCTTCCAGCTTTGAACTTTTTGAAAATCGACCTTGACGCCCTCGGCGGTGAATCCCATATCGTCCGAGTGTTGCATTTCCTCGTACCGGTGGGCGGCAGAAATCAACGCTTTGCTGGGGATGCAGCCGCGATTGAGACAGACTCCGCCCAGTTCCGCCTTGTCCACAATCAAAACTTTTTTGCCGAGCTGGGCAGCCCGGATGGCAGCCACATAGCCGCCCGGTCCGGCGCCGATCACCAGCACGTCGATTTCCGTGCTAAATTCTCCTACGACCATGTTTTATACCTCCATCAGCAGCATCTGCGGATCTTCCAGCAGTTGCTTGATGTGATTCATAAACTGCTGGGCGGTCGCCCCGTCGATCAATCGGTGGTCGAAGCTGAGCGACAATGCCATCACCGGCGCCACCTGGATTTCACCGTTGACGACCACCGGTTTTTCTGTGATGCGGCCCGTTCCCAGGATCGCCACTTCCGGATAGTTGATCACCGGCGTGAAGAACATGCCGCCGGCGGAACCGATGTTGGTGATCGTGAAGGTGCTACCCTTCAGTTCGTTCGGGGACAGCTTTCCTTCCCGGCCGCGGCTTGCCAGATCGCGGATCTGATCGGCGATCGTCCACATGCTCTTGCGGTCTGCGTCAAATACAACCGGCACGATCAGCCCGTTGTCCGTATCGGTTGCAATGCCGATGTGGTAGTTGTATTTGTATACGATTTCGCTCTTCTCGTCATCGATCGACGCGTTCAACGTCGGGAACTTGCGCAAGCCGCTGACGACCGCTTTGACGACAAACGGCAGGTAGGTCAACTTGACTCCTTTTTTCTCTGCGGCCGGTTTCAGCTCATTGCGTAGCTGAACGAGCTTGGTCACGTTGGCTTCATCCATGATCGTCACATGCGGTGCCGTATACATCGACTTGACCATCGCATTCGCGATCACCTTGCGGATGCCGCGCAACGGAACGCGCT
This sequence comes from Effusibacillus pohliae DSM 22757, assembly GCF_000376225.1. Lineage (NCBI taxonomy): Bacteria > Bacillati > Bacillota > Bacilli > Caryophanales > Alicyclobacillaceae > Effusibacillus > Effusibacillus pohliae. The sequence goes on along the minus strand of NZ_AQXL01000116.1, from coordinate 61,496 downwards.
CTTCCGCCACTCCTGTGAGCGGCCCCCTCGGCGGCCCGGCGGGCTGTTCCTGTGCATCCCGCTTCTCTTCGTCCGCCGGCGCAGCAACCGCTTGCTCAGCCGCCTCTGCAGCAGGCACCGCTGCCTGCGCCTCCGCTTTCGCTATTGCGGCTCCACCTTCTTTCGCCCGCAGCACGTCTTCCTTCGTGATCCGGCCGTTCGGCCCGGTCCCCTGCACCGTGTTGAGATTTACACCCTGCTCGCGCGCAAACTTGCGTACGCTCGGCATCGCCAGCACCTTCCGGTGATCGGTCGGCGGCAGCGCTTCCGCAGCACCGGCCGCTTTCGCCGCAGGCTCGTCCGCCTGCGCCCCCTTCTGCGCTGCTGCCCGCTTACTCTCATCGCCGCGGTTCACCGCATGCTCATTCGCAGCATCCGCCGCCCCGCTTTCCGTTTCCGCCGCCGACTCCTGCTGCTCGGGCGCCGCGCCCTCCACCTCAAACGTCACCAGCGTCGTGCCGACGGTCGCCACCGTGCCTTCCGGCACCTTGATCTCGAGCACTTTCCCTTTCACCGGGCTCGGGATCTCGACGACCGCCTTGTCGTTTTGCACTTCCAGAATCGCCTGGTCTTCTTCCACCGTGTCGCCCGGCTTGATGTGCCATTTAACGATTTCGCCCTCGTGAATGCCTTCGCCGATGTCCGGCAGCTTGAATTCGAATTTGCTCATTCTCATTCCCCCCTTCGGCCTAGAAATCGAGCACCTGGTTGATCGCTTTCAGCACGCGCGCCGGATCGGGCAGCCATTCATCCTCGATCTGCGCGAACGCATACGGTGTCTCCGGGGCCGTTACACGCAGCACGGGCGCCTCCAGATAGAGCACCCCTTTTTCCATAATCTGCGCCATCACTTCCGCCGCCACGCCCGAATTGCGCGGCGCTTCCTGCACAACGATCGCCCGCTTCGTCTTCTGGATCGACTGCAAAATCGTCTCGATGTCAATCGGCCAGACCGTCCGCAAATCGATCACTTCCACTTTTGCGCCGCGCGCTTTTTCCGCCTCCGCAGCCGCTTTCAGGGAAGTATGTACCATCGCGCCGTAGGTGATGATCGTCACGTCCGACCCTTCCTGCACCACGTTTGCCTTGCCGATCGGCACTGTGTATTCGCCTTCCGGAACTTCGCCGCGGAACGAGCGGTACAGCTTCATATGCTCAAGGAAAATCACCGGATCGTTGTCCCGGATCGCGGCGATCAAGAGCCCCTTCGCGTCATACGGGTTGGACGGAATGATCACTTTCAGGCCGGGGGTTTGCAGCATCAACCCTTCCAGGCTGTCCGCGTGCAGTTCAGGCGTTTTTACGCCGCCGCCAAACGGCGAGCGGAACACGATCGGACAGTGATAACGGCCGCCCGAACGGTAGCGCATCCGCGCCGCCTGTGCCGCAATCTCGTCGAACACTTCGAACACGAATCCGAAAAACTGGATCTCCGCAACCGGCCGGAAACCCTGCAGCGACAGACCGACCGCGAGACCGCCGATCCCTGACTCGGCCAGCGGCGTGTCGAACACCCGGTGTTCGCCGAACTCTTTCTGCAGGCCGTCCGTCGCCCGGAACACGCCCCCGTTTTTGCCGACGTCTTCGCCGAACACCAGAACGTTCGGGTCACGCTGGAGTTCGACGCGCATCGCGTCAGTAATCGCCTGAATCATGGTCATCTGTGCCATGGATCAGTTCCCCTCCTTGGCCAAAAACTCTTGTTTCTGCTCTTCCAGATGCGGCGGTGTCGTTTCGAACACCGAATCGATCAGATCGGTCACTTTCATTTTCGGGTATTCGTCTGCCTGTTTGATCGCTTCGGCAACCGCATTTTTCGTTTCTTCGATCACCCTGTCCTCGTCTTCCTTGGTCCACAGCCCCTTTGATTCAAGGAACTTGCGGAAGCGGATCAGCGGATCCTTTTGCTCCCACTCGCTCGCTTCTTCCCCTGTACGGTAACGGGTCGGGTCATCGCCGGCCATCGTGTGCGGACCGTAGCGGTAGGTGAGCGCTTCAATCAATGTCGGACCTTCCCCGTTGCGAGCGCGCTCGGTTGCGTCATACACAGCCTTGTACACGGCGAGCACGTCCATGCCATCGACCTGGATGCTGGTGATGCCGGCCGCCACCCCTTTTTGCGCGAGGGTTTGCGCCTTCGTTTGCTTTTCGATCGGAACAGAGATCGCGTACCGGTTGTTCTGGATCACAAAAATCGCCGGGACATTGTACGCGCCCGCAAAGTTGATCCCTTCGTAGAAATCCCCCTGCGAGGTGCCGCCGTCGCCGATAAAGGTGAGCGCCACGTTTTTCTTCCCCCGCAGCTTCAGGCCCATCGCCACACCGGTCGTTTGGACGATCTGGGCGCCGATGATGATCTGCGGCATCAACACATTGACGCCTTCCGGAATCGTAAACCCGTGCTGGTGACCGCGCGAATAGAGAAACGCCTGATAAAGCGGCAGTCCGTGCCACACCATCTGCGGAATATCCCGGTAGCTCGGCAGGATCCAGTCCTCTTTTTGCAGGGCGAACTGGCTGCCGATCATCGTCGCTTCCTGCCCGGCAACCGGAGCGTAAAAGCCGAGGCGGCCCTGCCGGTTCAGGCTGATCGCCCGTTGGTCCCAAACGCGGGTGAACACCATCCGCCGCATCAGTTCCCGCAGTTGATCGTCGTCGAGCTTTGGCATCATGTTCGAATTCTTGACTTTTCCGTCAGGTGCGATAATCTGGAGCGGGGTAAACTTTTCCGAATTGGATACCTCAATCAATCCGGTGGTCATAAGAATCACCTCTTATTTCCAATATTGAAAACTGGATATATGTACCGTAGCCTTATGCTAACACTAGCTTGCCGTACATATAGCCAATTATTCGACAATGCACAAACCTTCCAGACGAACTCCGCTGCAGCAGGCCAAAACTCCGGCAAAGCGACGCCAGCCGCAGGGGCCGCGCGGAGCACATGATCCTGATCGAAGGAGCGATTGCCATGACAGACGCATACAAACGAAAAGTGATCGGCGAATCGGTCGAGAGCGCGCATCTGGGACGGTCGGTCGACATTCGCATCTTTGTTCCGCCAGGTTACAACGAACTGCTGACATACCCGATTTTGTATACACAGGATGGCCAGGACTTTTTTATGTATGGGCGGATCGCGACATTCGCCTATCAACTGATTCTGGAAGAAGGGCTGCAGCCTTTCCTCATCGTCGGTGTCGATGTCACCCGGCAGCGGCGGACGGCCGAATACAGTTCGCTCGGCTCGGGCAACCGGGCGTACCGTCAGTTCTTTTTGCAAGAACTGATCCCGTTCATCGAAAATCGGTTCCAGGTCCCCGATAGCGGGCTGCAGCGGGTGCTGGCCGGAGATTCGCTCGGCGGCACGGTCTCGTTTGACATTGCGTTGGACAAGCCCGAACTGTTCCAGGGGATCATCAGCCTATCCGGCGCTTTCATCGAGCCGCTGCTCGACCGGATGCGGGCGACCGATCCGTTCCCCCCGTTTCATATCTACATGCTGGTGGGCGAACAGGAAACGGCAGTGGACACGCATCTCGGCCCGCTCGATTTTGTCAAAATGAATCGGGCGGCACGCGACCTTCTGAGCGGTAAGCATGCCAATTTCACCTATCTGGAGAAACCCGGCATCCACACCTGGGGATTCTGGCAGCAGGAACTGCCGGATGCCCTGCGGCATTTCTTCCGACCGGCGATTTGGGTTTCATGATACAGTATAGCAATTGTTGCGAAACATTTCTACTAAAACATGAATATCAAAGAAAAACAGTGTCAAACTATTATATAATACAGGAGTCAAAAATGAGGGTGAGTAATACAGAAAAGAGGGGCCAATGCCAGCCGGAAAAAGATGTGTTCACCACTCGCATATCCAGAAACTTGCACGATCACCTTAACCATATCCGGTGATTGGAGTTTGTTTATGGACCCGAAGTTGATAACCCTCATTACACAAGCAGGACAAAAACTTATACGCCCTTGCAGCGAATCGGCAAGGGCGCCGTTGTTCCTAGCGAATAAAAAATCCGTACCACAACACACTGTTCAACACATCGACCGAGGCAAACCGGAAAAACCAGCGAGCCGGAGAGTCGGCCGACTTCGCCTGCCAAAATTCACCTGCGATTGCCAAGCTCAGCAAACTGATGCAACCGGCCAGCAGGTAGGGGCTCCCGGCAGCTGTCATCCAGCCTGGCATAAACTTGAGCGTCCCAGCGGCATAAAACTGATCGACAAACAGAAGTTTGCTGGCCAGATACAGGCCGAGTGCGATCGCCGTATGCAAATCCGGTTTTTCCGTTGGTTTCCGCCCCCATCTCAAAACCGCCAGATACAAGCAGGGCGGCAGCAGCCACTTGATGCAGGCCGCCAAAGCATAGACGGTTCCGGCAAGCAAGCCGGGAAGCTCCCACATCGCCTGCCACAGATCACTCCAGCGGAAGCGGTTCATTTTGTTGCGGAAAACCGGATCGTCATTCGTCGAAAGGACGGAAAACAGTCCGCTGCCAGAGCGGTCCAACCAGGCCAATCCGGTTGCTTGTCCCTCCACACTTGACAAAAACACGGGGTGGCTGGCCTGCTCCCATTTGGCCGACAGGCGCTCCTCACCAATTTTTTCTCCGTGCCGAAAGCGGAGCATCCACACCTGTTCGTCCGCCACAGCCGCCGCCTCCAACTCTCCTTCCGGACGCTTGTGCAGCTGGACATCCGATACGTGGCGGAACGAATTTTGCCCGATGCTCACTTCACTGGATTGCACCGTGCCCGGATTTTCCAGGGAAAATTGCGTGAGGTGCAACCCACTTTCCTTCCCGTCCGCTGCCACCGTATGGAACAGGCAAGCGGTTCCGCCGTTTGCCGCAAATTGAAAATCATCGACCGTCTGGCCGCCGTTCAGCCGAAACGAGTAAATTTTCGCCTGCCGCACCGTTTGTCCGGTAGCCGGGCTCCACTCTGTCCACCACACCGATTTGTCGGACACCCCGTATTCGGACAGCGAGGCGATCAACAGGTTTCCGTTCGAATGAAAATCAGCCTTCACCCTCGTGACATCCTGAATCGCCAGGTAACTCCAGCCGGACATGTTTCCATCCGTCCATCTGCCGATCCGCAACTGCCTGTCATCGCTGACGATCAGAAACACATTGCGGCCATCCGTTATCACGTCAAAGGCGGTGGCGGTTCCCAAATCACGCACCGGCCCCCACAATTCCCCTTCCAGTTGACTGCGAAACAGCTTGTTTTGATCGATCCAGTAAATCGAGTCGGCAACCATCGCGAAGCGGGAACTCTGCTTCAGGGAGGGATCCGGCAACAGCAGCTTTTTCTGTTGCCGGGAACCGTCTGTTCCATTCTGGACGACGAGCGAGTCGCCGTTTACATACGCCACCGAACCCTCCCCGACCGGAACCAGGGCGTGGCTTGTGTCCGTTGTGCCGATTTTTTCCGCGCGTCCGAACGATCGCGGGAAAGGGAGCACATTCTGCACCATCGTCAACAGGAGATGATGCACCAGAATTGCCGCAAGCACCGCCACAAGCAACCGGACGCGGAACCCGCCGCCGGCAGCCGCCCGTTTTTTGCCCATACAAGCCCCCCTTTCCTATAGACATGTGTATGTCCCGGAAAGGAAAGACATGCTGGGATCCCCGACAGGCAGCACAGGGTCCGCTCGCTGCCGAAAAAATTCTGCCGATACGCCCGACTCCCGCCACCGCTTACCGCAAAAACTGCTCCGGCGGCAAGCCATCAAACAGGTCGACCCACTCGGCCCGACTGGCCAGCAGCTTCGGGGTGACATCCAACGCCTGCCTGGGACCGTCCGGATACTGGCTGGCGTACTTGTAATATCCCTCCCACAGCAGGTACACCTCCGTCAAATACCGTTGCGGTTCCTGATAATCATACAAATGGCGGATGTCCAACCGGTGTTCCAACACGTGATCCAGCAGCTCCCGATTCGGTTCAAAATATTTGCCGACCGCCCGCACCAACAGTGTGACGATCGCCGTTCGCTGCAAATACAGCGCGGTTGACGCCAGCAGCAATAACAGGTACAGATAGGGCCGGATGATATACAGCTCTGAGCGGTTCGGCAGCATTTCCTCGCGCATCCACGTCGAGATCGCCACCACATCTTTCATATCGCCGCGGATGAACAGCAGTTTCGTCAGTTCGACATATTCGTAAAACAGTTCATAAATCAGCGGATGCGGAAAAATCGGCCCGTCCTTCTCGATGATCGTCGCCAGCAAACAGCCGAACGCGTTCGACACGATATGTTGCGCGACAAATGAATGTCCGTGCAGTTCGCTTTTTGCCACCTGGCGGCCGATCTCCTGCAAATGCCGAAAAGCGGTGATGACAAAGCCATGCACCGCTTCCTTGTCCGTACTTTTCCGCACCACTTCGCACGTGATGTCATAGATGTGCTGCACCACCTTGGCAATCATATGCATCTGCTGCTGACCGGCCAGGCTGTTCATGACGATCAGCGTGTAGCCTTCGACGATGACGCCGGCCGCTTTCAGGGAACCGGACTCCACATACTTCATCCCCATCTCGAACATTTCCCGCAAAATCGCCCCAGACACGGCCGTTTCCCGCCGGCTGAACGAAAGGCTGGCGAGCCCCTGCAGCTGATCGACAATCCGTTTGTGGTACCATAGCACCTTGTCCTGTTCGGCGGTCGGAAACCGGGTGTTGTGCAGCATGTCGGCGATATTTTTGACACAGCGAATGGCAGTCATCGTATCCATATCGTTAATGGAACGCTTGCCGATATCGGCGATCTGTTCGATTTTGTCCAGCGCCTCCTGATACGCGCCCCGGTTGTAGGCGGCCAGATACTCCTTCTCGATTTTGCTGATGATCGTCTCCGGTTTCATCAGCTTCATCACCGCGTACATGTAAACCAATAGCCACAGGCAGCCGACGATCAAAAGCACCAGATCGGCGCTGATCCACTTGTCCATTGCTTGTGAGATCAGGCCGTTGTGCAATTCCCGCATCTTCGACAGCATGTAGATCGCGTGGAAAATCGTCAGCAGGTAAAACGAAAAGAGCGAAACGTTATAGGGAAACCGCAAGTAAAAATCGAGGATCCGGTGACTGTATTTGCTTGCGGTCATCTGGATCGCCACCATTACGATCGAGATCGACAGCGTGAAAATCGTGGCGAGGATCTGCGCGATCGTATTCAGGTAGTTGCGCGCCGTCTCCGCATCCCCGTCAAACACGGGCGGGGTGAACAGCAAAATCGCGCCGATCAGCAACCAGGAAAACAACAGATGCAGTCCCATGTTTCCCCGTCCTTTCCTGCCGCTACTTGTTTTAGTATGTTCCATCAGCAGGCGAAAAATTTGGCCGTTTTGCTTCCCGCTACAGGAGACACACTACTAGCGACAGGAATGAGAATTCGCTTCAAAGCTTCACCACACTTCGTTGGTTTGTCTTTTTTCGGGTCCCCACGAAAGTACTCGGAATCCACTTCGAAGCTGTGTGTCATTTTCGTGGGAATTATTGAGGAGGGATTTCGATGAGACGCTATCTCTGGGCGGGAGCCACGCTGGCTGTATTATTAGCGTTTACGACCGTTTTGGGACCGAGGCCGTTCCACCTGCCGCTGCAAAATCCGCCTCGCATCGCCAACTACCCGGGAGCGCCGGCCGACCGGCCTGTTGATCGAGCACGGAATTTGCGAGCGCACCATACAAGCCCGCAGGGAAGGGCGGAAATCGCCGCGCAGGACATGGCGGTGACGACTGCTCTGTGCGTTCGGGATTGTCGTATCGCACTGCAGCAGCTGGCAAACCAGCTGGATCATACGACCGATCCGGCGATGCGCAGCCAGTTGATGAAAAACGCGATTCAGGAGCATCCGCAGTTCCGGGCGCTCGTCCTGCACACGTCGGACGGGCGGGCGATCACCCAGGGAACGCCGACCAAACCGCAGTTTATGCGGGAGAGTGTGGACGGCGTCCGGAAGACGGGTGAATTTTACGTGACCGATCTGTACGACGGACCCGGCCAGGCGAGCCAGCTCTTGATGGCGATCGCGCTGCCGCTGGTGCAGGGGCTGCAGTCGGCCGGCATTTTGGCGGCGGAGGCAGAAATGGGCTACCTGCGGTCTGTGGCCGATCGGGTCGACGGCCAAATGGGCACACAGACCCACCTGCAAACGAAAGACGGCGACCAGGTGCTGCTTCACCCGGAACAGCCGCACGTGCAGGGCGGCGATGCGGCTTCACAAAATGTGGACGGGACGAAATGGCATGCGTCTTCCGTTACCGTTCGGCCTCCGGCAGAAAATGTGAAACCGCGTATAAAAGCGAACGAAGTGTTGGTCCAGTTCCACCACGAACCGGATGCCGCCACCCTATCCCGGATCCAGACTGACATTAACGGCACAGTCGTGAAACGAAACCATTTGCCATCATTTGTGTTCCGCTCAAATTCGATGACAACGGAACAACTGGTCGACTATTTCAAAAAAATTGGCGTCCGCATGGTCGAACCGCACCGTGTGATGCGGCACAACAGCCTGCCGAACGATATTTTGTATCCAAGGTACCAGTGGAATTTTCCGCTGATCCAGATCGAAAACGCTTGGAACACGACCACCGGCAATCCGAGTACAATCATCGCTGTGGTCGACACGGGCATCGATCTCGCCCATCCGGAATTTGCAGGCCAGTTGGTAACCGGACACAACATGCTCAATGACAGCGACAATCCGCAGGACGACAACGGACACGGCACGCATGTGGCGGGTGTGATTGCGGCAAAAACGAACAACATCGAAGGTGTGGCCGGCATGAATTGGAATTCCAAAGTGATGCCGATCAAAGCGCTCGGAGCGGACGGCAGCGGTTCCGTGCTAGACATTGCGGACGGGATTCGCTGGGCGGTCGATCACGGAGCGAAGGTGATCAACCTGTCGCTTGGCGAATACGAAGACTCCCGCTATCTGCATGAAGCGATCCAGTATGCGGCGTCGAAAGACGTGCTGGTGGTCGCCGCAATGGGCAATGATGATACCGACCAGCCAAGCTACCCGGCCGCCTATCCGGAAGTGTTGGCGGTGACGGCGGTCGATGAGAACCGGCAGCGGGCGACGTTTTCGAACTACGGTTCGAACGCAGGCGTGGCTGCTCCTGGTGTTTCGATCGCCAGCACGTTTCCCGGCCACCGATACGCTGCGATGTCTGGAACATCGATGGCGTCGCCGCATGTGGCAGGCTTGGCCGGCCTGATCAGGTCGGTCAATCCGGGTCTCAGCGCCGATCAGGTAAAAGATATCATTTTGCGCAGTTCAACCGACCTGGGGCCGGCAGGTCCTGACCCGTATTACGGAAGGGGCCTGATCAATGTAAACGAGGCAATCCGCCAGGCGCAGGCGAAAGCCCAGGACACGGCACCATCCGCCCAACCGCCCTCCCCGTTCCGCAAAACTCCCTGGTGGTGGCCGCTTCGGCGCTTGTTCAGTTTCTGAGAAAAAAGTGACATGCCGCTGCATACAGGCATGTCACTTTTTTACAAGCTTCGCGAATCGGTCAGCTCTGTGTCCTTCGGAAAACGCCTCGCTGCCAGCAGTTCCCGGCGGACTGTGCGGCGGTGGGTGATTTCATACATGATCGGAACGATGACCAGCGTCAGCAACGTGGACGACAGGAGACCGCCGATCACCACGACCGCCAACCCTTTTGAAATCAGGGCACCTTCCTCAAAGCCGAACGCGAGCGGCAGCAGCGCACAGATGGTAGCGATCGCCGTCATCAAAATCGGCCGCAAACGGGTGCCGCCGGCTTCCAACAACGCTTCCCGGATGGTCATTCCGTTTTCCCGTTGTTGCTGCACCCGGTCAACCAGAACGATCGCGTTCGTTACGACGATGCCGATCAGCATCAGCATGCCGATCAAACTGGCCACCGAAATCGGCTGTTTGGCCAGCACCGTACCCGTCAACGCGCCGACAGCGGCAAACGGCAGGGAGAAAAGGATGGCAAACGGTGCTCTTCCTTCCCCGAACGTAACCACCATCACCACGTAGACCATGCCGATCGCAACCAGGATCGCCATCCCCATGTCGTGCCACATGTCTTGCATCTCTTTGTTGCTGCCTGCGATCTCATACTGCACGCCGGCCGGAAGTTTCAGCGATTGCAAGGCGGCGGTCAGTTCCCGATTGACTTTCCCCTCGTTCTTGTCGATGATATTGCCCGTCACAGTCGAGTATTCTTGACCGTTTCGAAGTTGCAGGACAGCCGGTTGCCGCACCTCTTTCACATCCGCTATGTCTTTTACCCTAACCACTGTGCCGGCCGGCGTCGGAACCGGCAAATTTTCAATATCCGCCGCCGATCGGAGCGGGTTGCCCTGCAGAGACAGGTAGATTTCGTCCATCTGTTTGCCGTCACCGATTTTTCCGATCTTCTGCTCCGCCAGGAAGGGGCGCAGCATGCCGGCAGCCTGCGCAGTCGTCAGCCCGTGTTTCAAGGCGTCGCCGGGGCGGATGCGAATCTCCACGCTACTGGTTTCGTCAACCAACGTATTGCGCACGTTGTCGGTGCCTTTGACCCGCTTCACCATGTCGGTGATCGTCTTGGTCGCTTCCCGAATGTCGTTTATCGAATGGCCCGTTACGATGATGTACACGCCGCTGCCGCCCGGCCCTCCCTGCATTTGCTGGATATCAAGCGTTGCTCCGGGCACGCCCGGATGCAGTTTCTCTTTCATTTCTTCGATAAACGCCACCACATCCGTATTCGGATCGAGGCTGACGATCCAGCTCGCCTCGTTGCTTTTTCCGGCCGACATCGTCAACGGGTTGAATTCTCCCCTGGGACTGCCTGACGTTACTTGCGACAGCCTGACTTTGCCCGACTCGCGCAGTTTCTGGTCCAGTTCCCGCACTTTCTCGTCGACCGCGGCCACTTCCGTTCCTTTCGGCATGGTCAGCGTCATCCGGACAAACTTTTCTTTTTGCTCCGGGATGAAGGTGAAGCCGGCCAGCAGTGCCAGCGGATAGCTCCCCGCCAGGACCAGCGCGGACACCAGCAGCACGACCGATTTGTGGTTCAGCGACCAGTTCAACAACTTGCGATACCCGCGGCTCAATCCGCTTTGCACCCGATGCTTCGGCAACCTGCGCCGCATCAGCAGCGACGCCAGCATCGGCACCACCGTGACGGCAACCAGCAATGACGCCAGCAGCGAAAATACGACCGTCAGCGCGAACGGAGCAAAAATCTTGCCGACCATTCCGTCCAGCAACCCCAGCGGCGCAAACACGGCGACCGTCGTAATCGTCGAAGAGGTGATCGCCTTGCCGACTTCCTTTGTCGCGTCGAGGATCAGCTCTTTCGAAGCCGTCTCCCCTTGCAAACGGCGGACGATGTTTTCGATCACGACGATGCTGTCGTCCACCACCCGCCCAACAGCGACCGCTATCCCGCCGAGCGTCATGATGTTCAGCGTGATGTTGGTAAAATATTTGAGCAGCGACATCGCCACAAAAATCGACAGCGGAATCGAGACGATCGCAATCACTGTCGCCCGCGGGTTGCGCAGGAACAAGAGAATCAGGAGCGAGGCAAACAGCGCTCCCAACAGCCCTTCCCGCGCCATGCCGGCGACCGATTTTTTCACATCATTCGATGCGTCGTAAATCACGTCCAGCTGCACTTTGCTGCTGTCTTTCGTATATTTCTGCAACTGCTCCATCACGCGTTCGGACACTTCCACCGTGTTCGCGTCGCTGTTTTTCACCACGTTGATCGCAATGCTCGGATGTCCTTGCACGTGTGAGATGGTGTCGCGCTGCTCCGACCCTTTTTTGACTTCCGCGATCTCCTGCAGTTTCACCTGGGTGGGGGTGATCAACAGATTTTTCAGTTCGTCAAGCGATTGTACGCGACCGGTCAGTTGGACCGGTTCCCGGACTTTATTAAAGGTCGCTTCGCCCAGCGGAATCGTCAGGTTCATCGCCTGCAGCACCTGGCTCACTTGCTGAAACGACACTTTCTTTTCGGCCATCCTGGCCGGATCCAGCTTGATATACACGTTGTCCGCTTGCAGGCCAAGCGTCTCCACCTTGCCGACGCCTTCGATTCCCTGCAGGGCGGGCACGATCTGATTTTTCACGATGTTCTGGAGTTCCGATTCCGATGTCCCTTCTTTTGCCGAGACAGCCGTATACATTATCGGGCCGCTGTCGAACGAAATTTTGGTGACCTTCGGTTTTTCCGCGTCCGACGGGAGTTGCACGCTGTTCAGCGCTTCTTCCACTTTCCGCTTGGCCTCGGCAATGTTCACACTAAACGGGAATTCGAGCGTAATCGCAGCGATATTGTTGGCCGAACTGGAACTGATCGCCTTCACACCTTCGACGTTCTTCAATGCGTTCTCCAGCGGCAGCGTCACCTGGTGCAACACCTCTGGCGGCGTCGCCCCAGCATATACGGTTGTCACAAACAGGTAAGGGATCGAAATATCCGGCATCGATTCTTGCTTGAACCTGGTGGCCGAGTAGACCCCGCCAAACGTGACCAGAACAACCAGGATCAGGATTGCAACCTGATTTTTTACACTGAAGCGCGACACAAACGACATGGCTATTCCCCTTCCGCCTAACCTCCTGAACGATACCCAATCTACCCCTGCCGCGCCTGCTTGTCAATCGCAAAAAAATGGTCAGCCGGCCTGCACCGACTGCCCCTGTTGGTGAACCGCGCCACCTCTGGATGGGACTATGACGTGCGCCTTTCCAACAGGCGCAAAATCCGCACTTCGATCCAATGCCACCCTTTCAGCAAATCGTACGGCAGCAAGACAAACGTGCATAGGAAAGCGATCGGCAGCACCAATGCGAGCCGCCACAGCCGCCTCTCAATCAATGAGCCAATCAGGTCGAACTGCATGGTATGCCGGTGCTCCTCAGCCGCCTGCGGCAACAGTTCGAAAATCAGCCTGCGGTAGATGCGGGCGGTCGAGAGCAGCAGATGCAAGATCAAGCCGCTCACCGCTGCAATCCAGATATAGGTCGACATGGAACAGCCCCCTTTTGCAAAGGCGTCTCTTTGCAGTGTATGAAGCTGCCCCGGAAATGTTTTCCGGCCGGACGGGCGGGAAACAATATCGCTAGATCCTGGTGTCGATCCACTCGAGGATGTCGGCCAACACCTGTTCCCTTTCCGGTTCATTCAACAGTTCGTGGTAGCAGCCGGGGTAGATCTTGAATTGTTTATCCCGTGAGGCCAATTTTTCAAAAAACGGAATCGCCGCCTCCGGATCTACCAGCCGGTCCGCACCCGCCTGCAATAGCAGCAGCGGATGCCGGATTTTTCCCGCTTCGACCGACGCTGACTGCATGGCATCTTGCAATTCGTTATACCAGCGGACGGAAACACGCCGCTCGTTATACGGATCTGCCGCATAGCTTTGCACGATCTGGGGGGAACGGGAAACGTCCGCCGGTGCAATCCCGTTCGGCAGGCGAAAACCGGGCACGAGCCGATTGAGGACGCTCGCCATCTTTCGTTTCCAGGCAGGAACCTGCATTTTCAGCCGCAGGCAGGGCGACGTCAGAATCACTCCATGAAGCGGTAGCCCGCTCGCGTCGGTCTGCTGCAGCAACCGCACCGTGACCAGTCCACCCATCGAATGCCCCAGTACAAAAATCGGCGCCTCGCCAACTGACTGTTTCGCTTCCGTCAGCCAACCGCGAACCGTCTCCACATACTCGGCAAATGCCGCAATGTGGCCCCGCCTGCCCGGCGACCGGCCGAACCCCGGCAGATCGCCGGCAAACACCGCCAGCTGCCGCTCGCCAAACCAGTCGATGACATGCTGGTAACGGCCGCTGTGCTCCCCCGCTCCATGCACCAGCAGGATGGCGGCCCGCACCTGATCCTCCGGCAGCCGCTTCTGAAAATGCAGTTCCTGCATACCTCTCCCTCCCTCAGGAAACATCCCGCGTCCCGATTTGCGTCAATAATTCGTTGAAATCGTCTGAAATTCCTGCTTGCTTCACTGTCGGGGAAGCGCCCCTTGCCGCAAGTATAAAAAAACGCAGACACCCAATCCGCGAATGTCTGCGATCTCCCTGCTTCTATTGTTTATTGCATATCGGCAAGCGCTTTTTGGTCGAGCAAGACAATGTGCCGTTTAACCACCGCAATGTGTCCGGCCGCCTTGAACTCATTCAAAATTTTGCTGGTCGTCTCCCGCGTCGATCCGATCAGGCTGGCGAGATCCTCGTGTGTCAGCCGGATGCCGATTTTGACGCCGCCCGGAACCCGCTCGCCGTGCAGATCGGCCAGCTTCAACAGAAGCCGGGCGAGCCGCGTTTGCACGTCGTAGAACACGAGATTCTCCATTTGTTCCTGCGCTTCTTCCAGCCGCCGCTCGACGATTTGCGCCAGCCGCAGCGAAACCATCGGATTGCGCGCGATGATTTTTTCGAATTCGAGCTTGTCGATTTTGCAGATATGGGCATCGTCGAGCGCTTCCGCATAATACTTGCGCGGTTGATCGCCGAAGATGGCGCTCTCGCCGAAAATCGCCCCCGGCTCCAGGATCACCAGCGTGAAATGCTTGCCCGTGTCGGACAGCCGGGAAATCCGTACGCGGCCGCTTTTTAAGAGATACACCGAGTTACTTGGCTCATCCGGCGTAAAAATATAATTTCGCTTCGGCACAACAGTCGGTTGACTGCCTTTTCCAAGCTGCTCCAGTTCCGTTTGTTCGACACCCCGAAACAGATCATATTCCCTCAATTCACAAGCCGCACATAAACTGGCCATTCCGACTTCCCTCCTCGAGATCCGGAAAACCCTGTATAGTTAACCGTAACACATTTTCCGTGATTCTGGCAAGGGGCCGGAGCCGCCCGCGTTCACGGTTCAGCAAACAATCGGCCGAGCGGCATGCGGACTCCACCCGGTTTCATGGCGGCGTCCAGCAGCTCTTCCTCGATCAGGATGCGCAGCGTTTGCCGCTTTTCATCCCGCACGTACACCACGTGGTAAGCATCCGGCGCAAACTGCGTGAGCACCTGCATCAAGGGAGTGTCGGCCGCGGCGGCGAGTGAGCGGACAGGCAGCGGGCGATCGAATCGTTGCCGCCGTTTCGTATCGAGAAACCGGACTGTATCATAGTACATCTGACGGCGCAACTGCCAAGCGGAGACGAACAAAAACACGCCGAGCGTGACCATCCCCACTTGCACAAACCCGGCCAACAACGCCAACAACCCGGCAGCCATCAAAACGGTTGAAAGCAGAAACGCCATACCGATCGCCACCCCCGTCGCCCTCTGAAATCCGAGGGAGCGTGCATACGCCGCCCGCAAAATCCGGCCTCCGTCGAGCGGTAGCGCAGGCAGCAGATTGAAAAATGCAAGTGACAGATTGATTTCGATCAAATCGGCCGCAACCTCGTCCGGCAGCAAATCGGATCCGTGCAAAGAGATGGCCAGCATCAGTAGCAGAAAATTGACAAACGGCCCGGCGATCGCGATGATCGTTTCGTGCCGCGGCCGCCATCCCATCGATCCGTGTTCCAGTCGGGCAACCCCGCCAAACGGCAGCAGTTCCAGTTCCTTCACCCGGTACCCGTAAAACAGGGCGGCGGTCACATGCCCCAATTCGTGCAGCAGCACGGTGCCAAACAGCAGCAGTATCTCCCGGAAATAGGGAGTCCAGGCGGAAGCAACCAGCAGCAGAACAAAAAGAGGATGAAGCTTCCATTTCATCCCCTTCACCGGCCGTTTTTCCACGATCACCGCCCCACTCGCGCCAAAATGTCCTGCGGATCGACCGGCTTGTTTTTGACAAAATGGGCGAAGTACAAATCGGACGGGTCTTTTTTGCCGGTGGTTCCGATCACCTGACCCGTATACAACCAATCACCCGGTTTCACCGAGACCGACTCGAGGTGCCCGTACAGCGTTTCCCCCGCCGCATCGCCGTGATCGACAATCACATATATCCCGTACTGCTCATTCTTGTCATACGCTTTGACTTTGCCTTTGGCGACCGTTTTCACTTCCGAACCGGCGGCGGTCTGCAGAATCACGCCCGGCTGCTTGCTTGCGTCAAAACCGCTGATCAGCTTAAAGCTGGCAAGCGGCGCCACGTAGTTGAGATCTTCGCCGACCGTTTTGGCACCTGGCACCGACACCGGCAGCGCCAGCCTCGCGTCGCCGAGATGGGCCGCCATCCAGTTGGACAGAGCCGAAAAATCGGTTTCCTGCGTCATCACCGTTTTCGCGATCTGTTGGAAGCGTTCGGCCAGCGGGTGCGAAGAGTGGAAGGACACATACGTCACCAGCACGAGCACTGCCGCTCCGATCACCTGCCCGACGATGCGGTTGCTTTCCGTTTCTTCCAGTTCATATTCTCTGTATGCCCGATCCGACCAAGGGCCGTCCCAGCGGGAGAAGCGGGGCCGATCCGGCGTTCCCCACCGCCGTCCGGCGAACCGGTAAGGGCTGAATGACGGCCGGCGGTAGCCTGTTCGTTCGTCCTGTTCCCGCAGGTTTTGAAACACGGGATGCGAGGGAGGCGGAAATTGGGTTTCTTGTTCATCCCAAGATGGCGATTGTTTCACGGTCGTACCCCCTTTGTCCACACGATCGTGATATATCCTATTCGCCGTAGGACTAGGATATGACCGCTTAAAATTTGATTTTCTTCCGCCGGTACCCCACGTTCAGCACCAGGCCGATCGCCAGCATGCTGGACAGGATCGAACTCCCCCCGTAGGACATCAGCGGCAACGTGATGCCCGTGATCGGCGTCAGCGACATCGTCATTCCCACATTTTCAAACACTTGGACGAGAAACATCGACACCACCCCGGCGGCGATCAACGAACCCTGCGGGTCGCGCGCTTCCCGGCCGATTTTGATCATCCGCAGCAGCAGCCAGCAATAGGAGAAAAGCAACAATCCGGCTCCGGCAAAGCCGAGTTCTTCCCCGATCACGGCAAAGATAAAGTCGGTGTGCCGCTCCGGAATCCACGCCCCCTGTGTCTGAATGCCGCGGTAGAGCCCTTCCCCCCAGACCTGGCCGGCGCCGATTGCCAGCATCGACTGGTGCAACTGATAACCGGCGCCGTTTTGCGCGGCATCCGGATGGAGAAACATCGTCAGCCGCTCCCATTGATAAGGATGGATCAGCGAAAAAAACAGGTCTTTCCGCAACAGGTAGATCGCCCAGAGAGCAGCCAGCGTTCCCCCAGCCAGCGAAACGAGCACTAGGATCTGCCGGCGGACGATGCCTGCCGTCCAGAACATCCCGCAGACGATCGCAGCCATCATCATCGCCGTTCCCAGATCGGGCTGCAGGGTCACCAATCCGACCGGCAGCAGCACAAGCGACAAAATTTTGGCAAATTGCCGGAATGATCCAATTTGTTCTGCGTTTTGCAGCAACTGTGCAAGGAACAGGATGAAGATGATTTTCATCAATTCGGCGGGTTCGAACTTGAACGGTCCCAGGTGAAACCAGCTTTGCGCACCGTTCGTCACGCTGCCGACCGCAAACACGAGCAGCAGCGATCCGACACCGAACCCGTACAACCACTTCCAATACCGGCAGTAGTCCGCATAGTCATAGCGGATCACCGCAAACATGGCCGCAAACCCGAGCGCAAACCACAGTGCCTGCCGGATATAAAAATACGATGGATCGCCCGTCAGATTGACGCGCGACGCGCTGGAGACCATCAGCACCGAGAGGACGGCCAGCACGGCTACGATCAGGATAATCGGGACATCCAGGTCCTCCATGCGTTTGTTCGGCGCACGCTCGATCATGCGGTTCCCTCCGAAAACAAACGGGGAATCAGATTGTTTCTACCGATTCCCCTCTCGTTTCCAGTATGTCCCGTTGCCGCCGACCGCTTGCTTTTCGGCCATTTTTTGTTTCTGCCGCTTCCCCGCTTAGCGGCCAAATCCGATCAGTTTCTTGAACTTGCTGAAAAATCCCGGATTGTCATACAGGTTCATCAGCGGCACCGAATCGCCCAAAATCCGTCTGGCGATGTTCCGATAGGCGATCGCTGCCTTGGACGAAGGATTCAGCACCACCGGCTCGCCGTGATTCGAACCGGAGATGACACACTCGTCATCCGGCACGACTCCCAACAGATCGATCGCCAGGATCGCCACGATCTCATCGATGTCCAGCATGTCCCCCTGCCGCACCATTTGCGGCCGGATGCGGTTGATGACAAGCTTTGGGCCGTGGATTTTCGCCTTTTCCAGCAGTCCGATCACCCGGTCGGCATCGCGTACGGCCGTATTCTCGGGAGTCGTCACGACGATCGCCCGGTCGGCGCCGGCAATCGCAAGCTGAAACCCCTGTTCAATGCCGGCGGGACAATCGATGATCACAAAATCGAATTTTTCCTTCAGTTCGGCCACGATCTGTTTCACCGATTCCGGCACCAGCGCCGTCTTGTCTTTCGTTTGCGAGGCCGGCAGCAAAAACAGATGCTCAAACCGTTTGTCCTTGATCAGCGCCTGTTCCAGCCGGCAGGAGCCGTTGACCACGTCGACGATATCGTAAATGATCCGGTTCTCAAGCCCCAGCACCACGTCCAAATTGCGGAGGCCGATGTCCGCATCAACCAGACACACTTTTTTCCCGGACAGAGCAAGTGCCGTTCCAACATTGGCGGACGTGGATGTTTTGCCGACGCCGCCCTTTCCCGATGTGACTACGATCGATTCACCCATTTGGCAAGCCCCCCTCCCACAGTCCTCTCAAAGTGACCCCAAACTCACTTCAAATCTCACCCATTACAAGCGACGCGAAGCTTCAGAGCTGGATTGCACCGTTTCTACCGGCTACTTTCTCGGCCGAATGCTGTATAAGTTCAGCAGTTTGTCAACTGCCATCTTGCCGTTGCGCAAATAAGCGAACTCCATCTCGGTCGCTTCCAATTGCATTTGCGACGGCACGTCGGGCGAACGGGAAATCACGTTGCTGATCCGCAACTGCGTCGGCTGAAAGTAGACAGCGCCGATGATCGCATTTTCGTTCCCGTTGCAACCTGCGTGCGCCATGCCGCGAAGCGTGCCCATCACAAAAATGTCGCCGCTGGCCAACACCTGGCCGCCCGGATTGACATCGCCAATAATCGTAATATCCCCGTCGTATTGCAACACCTGACCAGAGCGCACCGTTCCCCTGTAAAGAAGCGAGACTGGTGGCCGGCGGGTGGAGTCTTCCGGATTGTCTGAAACAAATTCCTGGATGATCAGGTTTCCGTACACGCTCAAAAGTCCGCGAATCTGTTCTTTTTGCTGATGCGTCAAACTTCGACGGCCCGTCTGGATCGTCACGTGCACAATCGGACCGATAAACAGTTGGCCCTGGGCGCCGTGCAATTTCTCCTTGAGATCGACAATGATTTCATCAAACCGGCATTGATCGTCAAGCAGAAACACCAATCCATCGCGGACGCCTTTGATCGTTACAGGATGTCTGGCCATGCGAGGCATCTCGCACCCGGGTTGATCCTGCATGTCGGGTCCTCCTGTCTTCTGCTGCACTCGAAATCACGTACTACGCTCGTAATAATTCGTCAAATCAGGGCCGTATTCCTTCCTGAAAAAATGCGTCGAGCATTTTTCTGGCAATCGGGCCACTCGAATCCGCCCCGTGCCCGCCTTCCGGCACGACGACCGCGATCGCAATCTGCGGATTTTCATAGGGAGCAAACCCGATAAACAAAGCGTTGTCCTCTCCCCGCCCCGTCTCTGCCGTTCCCGTCTTGCCGGCAACCGAATAGGCCGCATCTTTGAACGTTTGATAGGCGGTTCCGTAAGGCTTGCCGGTCACATCGCGCATCCCTTCCCGCACCACTTGCAAGGCGGCCGGGCTGATGTTCACTTCATTCAACACTTTCGGCCCGACCCGCTGCACCAGCTTGCCGTCATGCGTCCTGATTTCTTTCACCACATGCGGTTCCAGCCGTTTCCCTCCGTTCGCAAGCACGCTTACGTACTGGGCCAGTTGCAACGCGGTGTAAGCTTGATTCTGACCGATCGCCGCAAACGGCAGGTCCGCCAGCTGACCGGTCGTCGAGAAGCGGCCTCTCACTTCCTCCGGCAGGTCGACACCTGTCGGCACACCAAGCCCAAACTTTCGATGATATTCGCGAAAATCGCGGAGGGCCGCCGGCAGTTCCGCCTGCAGCCAGTGTGCCGCATTTTTCGTTGGCGAGTAGTTGCCCAGCCACAAGCTCAACTGGTACATGTAGACGTTGCAGGAAACGGCGAGCGCCCGGCGGGCGTCGACCGGTCCGTGACCGGAATGGTTCCAACAATAAAAATAGTGGGGAGCACCATTGCGTTCCCATCCCACCTGCAGCCGTCCCGGATCATAAATCGTCTGGCGCGGCGAGACGGCCCCTTTTTCCAGGGCCAGCAGCAGGGTGAGAGGTTTCACTGTGGAGCCGGGCGGCACCGGCACTTGGACGGCCCAATTTTGCTGGGCCGGCTGAAATGCCCGATAGGCGGCAGGTGAAATCCCGCCCACCCAGATTTGCGGTTCAAACCCCGGATAACTCGCCATCGCCAGGATTTCTCCCGTCTGCGGGTTGATCGCCACGGCCGACGCATGGGAGACTTTTCGCCTTTTCGGATCGGCGTTGATCGCCCGGATTTGCTCTGCCAATGCCTGTTCCGTCACCGTTTGCAAACGGGCATCGAGGTTGAGTATCAGATTGTGGCCCGGAACGCAGGCGGCTTCCCGCACGCTGCACTTGCCGGACGCATCCCGTCCGCTCTCGATCACGAGCGCTCCATTCGTCCCTTTCAGATGAGGTTCATACTGTTTTTCGATGCCGTACACCCCAACCTGCGCATCCAAGGTGTATCCCCGCACCCGATAGGTCGCCCACTCTTCCGGCGGGATCGAATTCAGGTACCCGATCACATGGGAAGCCAGCTGGCGCTGCTTGTATTCCCGTTTTGACTCTACAACAAGATGAACACCCGGCAGGGTGTCCTGATGCTCCCGAATAAACGATCGTTGTTTGTCGTTCAGATCGGAAAATATCCGCCTGGGAACCGAACGCGGCAGCTTGGGCCGTTCACCTGAATCCATCACAGCCAGAAGCTCGTCCGGCCGCTTTCCCAACACAGGCGCCAGCACCTGCGCAATCGCTTCCGCTTTGTCCCGGCCCTCGAGCGGCAGATAGACGAGATTGAAGACCGTTTTCACATCTGCCAGCACCACGCCGTTGCGGTCGAGAATCCGGCCACGCGGGGCGTCGATCGCAAACCGGTCAACGCGGTCCTGTTCGACTTTTGCCCGGTAGACGGCGCCGTTGCTGACTTGCATAGTAAAAAGTCGAAGCAGAAGGGCGGCGAAAGCCCCAACCACTGCGACTTTTACCCACATCCATCGTTTCTTCCGATCGATTCCGATATCTTGCACAAGGAACTCCCTCCCCGTCAGCCGGTTAGAGATATTCCTCTCCCAATCTCCGTTTGTCTTTCGCCGGCAACCATTTGTCCGCCAGCGGATACAACAGCAGGGCGAACACGCCGTTAAAGATCATCAGCCGAATCGCATTTGTCAGCACGGCCAGCAGGTCGACGCGGATTCGCCCGAAGATCATGGCGATCCCGTAATTAGCGATTTCGTAAGCGCCCGTAAAGCCCAGGATGACAAAGATCAGCATGATCAGGCTTCGCTGCAGAAACGAGCGGAACACCAAGCCCGAAAAATATCCAGCCGCCCCCAGGCAAAACGCGTGCATTCCGATAAAACTGCCATACACGACATCCTGGATCAGCCCCACCAGGCCTCCAAGCAGCATCGCCAGCAGCGAGCCGCGATAGAAGGCGATCAGCACGGTCAACAACACGGGCAGCATCGGCTGGAACCAATTGAACGGTTTTTGCACGAACACGGTGGTCTGCACGATCAATCCGAACAACAAAACGAGAAACAGATAGACCGGACGCATACCCGCCTCCTAGCGCCCGCCGCCAGCCGCCGATTCGCGCTGCACGACAAACACGATTTCCAGCCGGTCCAGCTTGGCGGCCGGTTTGATTGTCGCTTTTTGGGTCAGCCCGGAATTTTCCGGCGCCCTGTCGACGATTTCCCCAATCGGGATGCCGGCCGGGAACACATCCGACAAATACGAAGTGACCACCTTCTGTCCCGGCTGCAGGTTGACTTCCCGGTTGACCAGGCTCATCTCGACCGCCCCCAGCTGGCTGCTGGACCCGCTGACGATCCCGACCGCCCGCGATGAAACCTCCATGGCGGAAATGCCCGGCCCGTTCGTGTCGGTGATCAAGCTGACCGTACTGTTGTGATCGGCGACGCTCATCACTCTACCGACCAGTCCGCCGTCCGGCGCGATCACCGCCATATCCTTCCTGACGCCGTCTTTTGCCCCTTTGTCGATCGTGATCGACGAGTTCCAATCCGTGCTGCGGCCGGTGACGTTCGCCGCAAACATGGTAAACTTGCTGTGTTCCTTAAAATTCAGCGCCGCTTCCAACTGTTTGTTGCGCTGCTCCAGTTCGGCCAGGCGGGCGCTGAGCATGTTGTAATCCCGCAAGTTGGCTTTCAGGATCGTGTTTTCCTCATACAGCGCACGGATCTGCTGAACCTCATCGACGAACCCGGCGATATGCGCGACCGGCTGATAGATCAGTTTTTGCACGGATGAAACCGCGTCGAGCAACAGTTTCTCCGGCCAAGTGAGCTGCTCCCGTTTGATCGAGAACGAGACGATCACGGTCAGCCCAATCAGGCTCACCAGCAATACCAACAGCCGTTTGTTGTTGCTAAATCGGGGCACCCGAAACCCACATCCTTTACCTGGTTAGCGTGAGAATCTGCGCTTGGCGCCATATCCGCCCCGATTCTTGAACAGATGGATCAGATCCAGCGCTTTGCCTGTTCCCAAAGCGACGCAATCGAGCGGATTCTCGGCTACCACCACCGGCATGCCCGTCTCTTTCGCCAGCAGCCGGTCGAGATCCCGCAAAAGCGCCCCTCCCCCTGTCAGCACGATGCCGCGATCCATAATATCCGCGGCCAGTTCCGGCGGCGTTTTTTCCAACGTGATCTTCACGGTGTCCACGATCGCATTGACGGTGTCTTCCAACGCCCGGGCGATCTCTTCCGCCGAAATGGTCAACGTCTTCGGCAGTCCCGACACGAGATCGCGGCCGCGAATCTCCATCGTTTCCTTGCGTTCGGCCGGGATGGCGGAGCCGATCGAGATCTTCAGCTCCTCGGCGGTGCGCTCCCCGATCATCAGGTTGTAGGTTTTTTTGATGTATTGAATGATCGCTTCATCCATTTCGTCACCCGCGACGCGGATCGAACGGCTGGTGACGATGCCGCCGAGCGAGATGATCGCGACCTCCGTCGTACCGCCGCCGATGTCAACCACCATCGAACCGGTCGGCTCGCCTACCGGCAACCCGGCGCCGATCGCCGCCGCCATCGGTTCTTCAATTGTATGCGCTTCGCGCGCGCCCGCCTGCAGCGTGGCATCTTCGACAGCTCTTTTCTCAACCGCCGTGATGCCCGACGGCACGCACACCATCACCCGCGGACGGCCGGAAAGGAGCGATTTTTTCTTCATTGCCTGCCGGATAAAATAACGCAGCATCGTGGCCGTTGTGTCAAAATCGGCAATCACCCCGTCCTTCATCGGTCGCACGGCCACAATGTTGCCGGGCGTGCGGCCGATCATCATTTTCGCCTGTTCGCCGACCGCTTCAATCGCGCCGGAATCGGTGCGGATGGCCACGACCGACGGCTCGCGGACGATGATTCCCTTTCCTTTCACATAGACCAACGTATTGGCGGTTCCCAAATCGATTCCCATATCACGACTGCTAAACATGATCGAATACTCCCTTCACGACGAGTGCTGTGTCTCAGGCTAAAACAAGCCCTCTTCCTTCATGCTCACAAAACGGTGTTCCCCGATCACCACATGATCCAACAGTTCGATGCCCAGAATTTGACCCACTTCCGCCAGACGCCGGGTGACCAGAATGTCTTCCCGGCTTGGAGTCGGGTCGCCGCTGGGATGATTGTGGACGCAGATGATCGAAGCGGAACTTTTCTTCAGTGCGGATTTGAAAATTTCCCGGGGATGCACGATCGAAGTATCAAGTGATCCGATGGAGGCAATTTCTTGCGCCATCACCTGATTTTTGATGTCCATGTGGATCACGATGAAATGTTCCTTTTTCTCAAACCGCAGGCGATCCATCAGCAGGTCCGCCACATCCTGGGGATTGCGGATCACCGTTACCGGTTCCCTGGTCAGCCGGGCGATGCGTTTGCCGAGTTCGATTGCCGCCTGGATCTGGATCGCTTTGGCGGGCCCCATGCCCTGGATATCGACCAGTTCGCGGATGTCCGCTTCCATCAGCGGACGCAATCCGCCAAACCGGGACAACAACTGCTCCGCCAGTCCGATCACCGATTGCCCGTTCGATCCCGTTCGCAACAAAATCGCCAACAATTCCGCATTGCTGAGACTGATCGCGCCGTCGCGGAGCAGCCGTTCCCGCGGCCTGTCTTCCGTCGGCAGATCGCGAACGGGCACACGCGTTACCGATTCGCTTTTCAACTCGCTCACCTCTGAATTTCCTCTGCCGTGCCCAACACATGAATACCAAAGGAGGTCAACATCGAAGCGAGCAATTCCATGGGAAGTCCCACGACAGTAAAATAATCTCCCTCTATCCGGTTGACGAGGGTCGATCCGATGCCCTGAATCGCATACGACCCCGCTTTGTCCATCGGCTCACCGGTCCGGACATACGCTGCAATCTCGGCATCCGTCAAACAGCGCATATGTACAAGCGTTGAACGGTGGTCTACCAGGTGTTTGCCGGTCGCCGCATCGATCACCGCCACTCCGGAATAGACGGTATGGCCGCGTCCCTGCAGCTTGCCCAGCATACGGCGAGCGTCCTGCTTATCCGCCGGTTTACCAAGCACCTGGCCATCCAGAACGACGATCGTATCGGCGCCGATGACGATCCCGTCCCGTACATCATTCGCAACAGCGGACGCTTTTCTGTACGCCAATGTGCGAACCATTTCAGCCGGCGTCATCTGCCCGGCGATCGACTCGTCAACATCGGGCACCCTCACTTCAAAGCTCAGCCCCAGTCCGGAAAGCAGCTCACGCCGCCGCGGCGAACCGGAAGCCAGCACGATTTTGCCCACGCGCACCACCTACATTTTTCTGGAAATCCAAAAGGCAACAACCAGCCCGGCGAGGCTTGACAAATTTAGTTTAACCTGCAAGTTGAGATCATATTTGATCATGCCAAAATCTCCGGCCGGATGCCACTGAATCGGTGTCCACGCATTTGTCAGCCAGGGAAGATGGAACGCTTTTCCCAGCAGGTCGCCCGCGATCGTGCCGATCGTCAACCCGACCGCTAGGGACAAAACGAGTCTCCCTGTACCGGAGGATGACCTTGCCATAATCATACCCCCTTTAACCTGACATGTCCACTTTCCAGAACTCGACAATCCCGATTTTAATTCGACAAAAAGCCGCATATGTCCTGCCGGAAAAGAGAAAAAACGGAAGAAAATATTGTAAAAATCGACATTCGGAACGTACAACCGCCCCTCATTGCGAACCGCCACCTGGGCATACTGTGGGGAAAGGAGGGAATCGAATGGCACTCAAGGAACAGGCAAACAAGAAAAAAAGCCCCCGCAACGACAACGATCTGCGGCAGGACGGCAAACCGCTAGCGCCGATTCCGGAGCAGGGTCCGAAAAAATAACCCGCTCTTCCGAACTTTGGCACCCGGGCGCGCAGGTACCCGGGTGCATGTCCTCTTCTCTCTTACTTTCGTTTTTTGCTTGCCGGAACTTCCTCAATAAAACGTTTTTGCCTTATCAGCCGATTGGACGCAGCCGTATGCAAGACAAACTTTTGTCACATGGCTTGTCCATTCGTCGAGCGCCACCAGATCATGGGCGTTGATTTGACGCAGTGAATGTTTGCCAAGCGCTCGCATCGCGATCTTCATCTCTTCTATCCAGGAAGCAAAAAAATTCTCCAAATTTCTGGCAGCTTCCTGTTCATTCAACTGATCCGTTTGGCTGCCAGAGTAAAAAGCAAGTTGCGTGGGTGGTTCCCAGGGAACAACCTTAGTGATCTGTGTATGTACCATGGACCACAAAGCTATTGTCCCGATATATACCGCATCGGCCCCAAGTGCGAGCGCCTTCAGACAATGGCCGGGAGTGGAGAAACCACCGCTGATGATGAGGCTGATCCGATCTTTGACTCCCCGCTTTCTCAGATATTGAACGCTGCGCGACAATGCATAAATCGTCGGCAATCCGAAATCGTCCTCCAAGATAGGAGCTGCCTCGCTTATACCGGCTTGCCCACCGTCAACCGTAATAAAATCGACACCGGCCCGGATGGCGATCTCCAATTCCGCTTCCAATGCATGGCTGGCGCCGATCTTGATGCCGATCGGAATTCCTTCTGTGATCTCTCGAAGTTTTCGCACCATCCGTCTCAAATCTTCCGGATGGCTCAAGTCATTGTGCCGGTTAGGGATGACCAACGGTTCCCCCGGCGGAATATTCATCATTCGTCTGGCTTTCCCCTGAATCAGTTCAGGTGGAATCGTGGTCCCCACACCCGCTGTCGCTCCCCTTCCGATGAAAATCTCAATAGCGTCCGCCTGCCGCAGTATTTCTGGCGACTTCGACCAATGCGCCGGGTGGTATTGCAGAATCAGACGTCTGGCATACTGTCTTTCTTCCGGCAAAAATGCCCCTTCCCCCACATTGGAGGCGCTTCCCACGGCTGCCATCGCTTTTGCCATCGCTAGTTTCGCTTTTTCGCTCAGTGCAACCCCGTATCCCATGGGAGCCATCAGTAACGGGATTTCAAGCTGAAGGGGTTTTTGGGCTTTGGCGCCGATGACGGTCTGCAGATCGACCGGCATGTTTTCATATGCAGGAAAAATGGCCAATTGCGCAGGCGAAAACACAAGTCCGTCAAAATGAAGAAACCTGCGCGGAGTGCCAAACGGCCTTTTAATTAATTTTCCCGATTCGGCGCGGAGACTGTTTTCCACAACAATCCGCGGATGAATTCGGTGCATCGCCGTCACCATTTCCCATATGTTTTCAGCATATCGATCTTTCATGATCCGCTCGAGCAACAATCCCAAACCGTATTTGATTCCGGTTCTTGCAAAAAAAATCCCCATCATTCCGACGAAAAAGAGCGAAAATAGTCCCCCGATAAACGATCCGATCACAAAGGCAAACCAACCGGCGTTTGTCATGGCACTCCTCACATGATAGTTATTTTGTGCATTACGTTTTTTTGATCCTGCGAAACTTTCGTTTTTTGAAACCCGTTTTGATTTCCGTGCGGTTGGCAGTCTCATAAGCCAAAGGAACGTTCGTCACTTTGCTGGTCCATTCGTCGAGAGCAGCCAAGTCGTTTTTGTTCACCTGCCGAACCGAATTTTTCCCGAGCGCGCGGATCGCCACTTTCATCTCTTCCACGCAGGACTTGAAAAAATTCTCGAGATTTTTCGCCGCCTGCACTTCGTCAAATTGGTTGGTCAAGGATCCGGAGTAAAAAGTCAACTGAGTCGGAGGTTCCCAAGGGAGAGACTTTGTCACCTGAGTATGTGTCATCGCCCATAGAGCGGCAGTGCCCAAACAGATCCCGTCAGCGCCTAACGCCAAAGCTTTTAAACAATCCCCGGGTGTGGCGAAGCCTCCGCCCACCAGCAGGCTGATTTTTTCTTTTGTGCCCTGTTCCTGCAGAAAACGCACAGCCCGGCACAAGGCATAAATGGTTGGAAGACCAAAATCGTCCTCCAGGATCGGCGCTCCTCCCTTGGTTCCAGCTTGCCCGCCGTCAATATTGATGAAATCGACATCCGCTCGAACTGCCACCCGCAAATCATCCTCCAATCGGGCACCGGCACAAAGCTTGACTCCTATCGGAACTCCTCCCGTGATCTGACGGAGCTTGTGCACCAAGCGTTTCAGATCGTGCGGTTGATTGATTTCCCGGTGACGGGAGGGGATCACGACGGTCTCTCCCGGTGGTACCTGCAAAATCTCGCGCGCTTCCCCTTGCATGTATTCGGGCGGAATAAAACTGGCTGCCCCGGCTGTCGCCCCCTGCCCGATGTGGATCTCGATCGCGTCCGCCTGTTTCAGAATTTCCGGTTCTTTCGTCCAATGTCCGGAATGATATTGATAGATTAAATATTTCGCGTACTCTCTGTCCTCCGGCAAAAAACCTCCTTCTCCCGTGTTGGTAGCAGTTCCAACCGCCGCTGTTGCTTTGGCCATCGCAATCCTGACCTTGTCGCTGACACCGACGCCATACCCCATGGCTCCCAATAGCAGGGGGATATCGAGCGTTAATGGTTTTTTCGCCGTGGGTCCGATCACAATCTTTGTGTCTACCGGCGAATTTTCATGGGCGGGCAATACAGCCAGTTGAGCGGGAGAAAAGACCAGACCATCAAAATTGAGAAATTTGCGCGGACTTCCAAAAGGCCGCTCAATGACCTTTCCTGTTTCGGCTCGCAAGCTGTTTTCCAGAACAGTAATAGGAGAAATTCGCTTCATCGCGGTAACCATTTCCCATACATTCTCGGCGTACCGGTCTTTCATCAACCGTTTAAGAAAGTAAGCGGTTACCCCTTTCACAATTGGCCTTGCGAACAGCAAACCGCCCACCGCCGCCACTAGCAGCGACAAAAACGTTCCGGCAAATGTTCCGGCCACCAGTAACAACCAACTGACATTCATGGCTTTCCCTCGATTGCAACGCTCGACCTGCTTATTTGAAAGAACCTGTACATCTTAGTTTTATCCACTTTTTTCTTGATTACTCTCGCCAAACAACTGCCGGACAGGTGGCAACCCCGGCGTTGGACCCGGTTCCCTCCGGCAAGCACGCAAGAGCATAGGGCCGGACTGTTCGGGAACCGGACTGTTCGGGAAATTGTAAAGAAAGAAACCTCTTGGAGGAGTGTCGCGATGAACAGATCCAATCTGAAGGCGCACCTCGACTCCCTGGTCGAAACCGTTCGTCAATTGGCTGGAAAATCTGGCATACTGCCACCGCTTGTCGGGTGAGCTGTCGCAACAGGAAGCGATTAACGTGACAACCGGCCAAACGGTGGCAGCCGATCCGTTTTTGCAAACCGGACAGGTGTTTTCCGCGTTCGAGCGTCTGAAAAATTCCGCACACGACGAACTTCGCGAAATCGAAAAACGGCTGGCGCTGGTGGCGCGTGAACTGGAGAGCGGGTAACGCCGGAAAGGGCCGCAGACCGCCCTCATAATTGTTCCATTGCGGTCAGCATGCACCTACCCGCTACGGAACCAGCAATGCTTTTCCGATACTCTCGCGGCGTTCAATCCAACCTTGTGCTGCCGCCGCATCCGCCGGAGGAAACCGCTTGCCGATGAACATCCTGACCTTGCCTTCCGCCAACAGTGGGTGGCTTCTGCCGTTTCCTTCAACGTTTCCGGCCATTTTTTTCTGGTGGTTCCCAAGCTGTATCCAAGTACTGCACGGCTTTGATATCGGCAAAATTAACGCTGGCAGCCGCCACCCGGATCAACACCTGTTTGGGGCTGACAGCTGGCCGGTCAACTTCCCTGTATTCCAGCACTTCCGGGCCGCCAAACCGAGTTGCCACAACCGCTTTCATCCTCCACATCCCCGCGAGTTAAGGATCGTTCGTGATGTAATTTTGCAGGTCCCCTCCGCAAACAACCACTCCCTGGTTCCACGCGGGATCGGGACCATTCGTTTTTTACATCAAATGAAACGCTGCCACAAATCCGACGAAAGCAAGCAACGTGAGCAGCCAAAACGTGTCATGGAACCCCTGTATGGCCGCCTGCGCCAATTGGGAGCCCACCGCCTCCGGCAACTTGGCGCCGGTTGGCATTCCGTGCTGCACAGACGCAGTTGGCAGATGCAGCCCAGCCAACAAGCGTTCGATCTGATGTTCTTGCCTGATCTGCAAGAATGTCGTAAGCAAAGCGATCCCAACCGCTCCTCCGAGACGCTGCGAGATGTTAAACAGCGTGTTCGCATCCGCCGTTTCCTGCCGATTCAATCCCGCGAGGATAACCGATAGCAGTTGCTGGATCACCATACCGACCGCCACTCCCCGGAACGTCAATAGAACGGCCGTCTGCCAGATAGGCGTCGTTTCATCGACCAGCTGCAACAAGAGCGTGCCTAAGGTCAGCAAGAGCATGCCTGTGACGGCGCTCGCACGAACCCCGTGCTTCTCGGCAAATTTGTTTCCCAAAACGGTACCGAAACCGGTCACCAAAGCCTGCGGAAACAACGACAGCCCCACTGCCAGCGGTGAATGCTGTTGGATATTCTCCAAGAGCACCGGAATCAGAACCACCGTCGAGAACGTGACGACCGAAGTCAGTGCGCACAGTGCAACCGCCAGCGCTGCAGAGCGCCTTTGCAACAGTTTGAGCGGGACGGCCGGTTGCGGGTGCCGCAAACTCCACAACACATACAGCAACAGCAAACCGCCTCCCATGCTCCAATACGGCCAGGCATCCGTCGAAGTCCAACCGTGCAACGGTCCGTTCGATGCTCCATAAATCGTCAACGCCAAGCTGGCAGCCAGAAGCAGGAAGCCAAGCGGATCGAAACGCACCGAGGGATCCCCCTGGTCAGCCGGATCTCCGGGAAGTCGGACCGCCGCCAGCACACCGAAAATGCCGATTGGCACGTTGATCAGAAAAATGGAAGTCCATCCAAAATAGTGAAGTAGCACTCCGCCGATGGTCGGCCCGATCACCGGCGCCAGAAACAACAGGATGCCAAAGGCAGGCGACACGTTTTTCGACCGGCTCCCCTCACTCCCCATCAACATCCCCATCACCAGCGGGATCAGGGGAGCCCCCAACGCTCCCTGCATGGTGCGGGCGGCGATCAACATGCCGAGTTGGGGGGCGAACGCGCACGCGATCGAGCTTAGCGTGAAGCCTATCAAACTGATCCGGTACGTGCGAAGCGTACCAAACCGCTTGGCCAGATAAGCGACGGCAGCCGATGCCGCGGAAAGCGCCAGCAGATAGGCGGTGATCACCCACTGCACGGCGGACAGCGAGCTGTTCATGCGGTTGGCAATCTCAGGCAATGCCACATTCATTATACTAGAATCCAACATCGTCAAAAACGGCCCCATCAACAAGCCGGTCTGCTGTGTCAGGGTGAGCGTTTTCTGCGATCTTCCCGGTTGCATTATGACCCCTCGCTTTCCTGTTCCAGCTCGCGGATCCAGGCGAGCTCCTGTTCGATTAGATGTTTTTGAAACTGTACCACACGCCAGCCAAACGGCCTTCTCTTGGCCAGCGACAGCGGTTCGGCGACTTGGTCAAGATGTTCCAGCCATTTGTTCAGTACACGCTTGCGAGCCTCCAGAATCTGCTTGCGGGAGTCAACATCAAGCATGTCAAACAGCGCCACCCGCACCAGAAATTCCGCCTCATCCCCCGCCATCTCCGGCGAAAATTCGCGCAGCATCTCCTCCAGCACCTCGGCTCCCAAGTCTGTCACGCGGTAGATATGACGGTTCGGCTTCCCTTCCTGCAGCTCGACTTCCTTTGTCACCGCGCCCATTTCCTGAAACCGCCGCAATGCGGGATACAGCGTGTTGTTGTTGATGGAAAAACCGCTTCCGAGGATGCGTTCCACATTCTTTTTGATCTCGTAACCGTGCTTGGGACCGGACATCAGCTGGGAGAGAATCAGAATATCAACGTACATGGCGACCTCCATCAATGATCTCTTTATATGTTATTTTAACTTATGATAAAAAATCAGTAAATACCTGACATGTGTCACCCGGAAATAACAAAATCAGCACCCGGACGGTGCTGATTCCAAACAAGCATGATTTTCATGGCGAGCAGGTCTCTTATTTCCGGTCGCCAAACAGCAGGCGAGCGCCGGCAATGCCGGGTGTTGTCATTTCCAACGGGTTGAGGATGACATCCAGTTCCTCTTTCGTCAAAACGCCTTTTTCCAGACAGATGTCGCGCACCGACCGGCCGGTGGCGATCGCCTCTTTCGCAATCATGGAGGCGGTTTCGTAGCCGACGTGTGGGTTGATGGCGGTGATCACGCCGACGCTGTTTTCCACCAGTTGTTTGCAGCGCTCGACGTTGGCTGTCAGTCCCTCGACCAGATGGGTGGTGAACACCCGCACCGCATTTTGCAAAATCGACAGCGACTGCAGTAAATTAAACACCAGCACCGGTTCCATTACATTCAGCTCCAGCTGGCCGGCTTCCGACGCCAGGCAAATTGTCAGATCGTTGCCCTGGATTTGAAACGCAACCTGGTTGACTACTTCCGCCATCACCGGATTCACTTTGCCCGGCATAATGGAAGACCCTGGCTGGCGCGGCGGCAGTTTCAGCTCGCCGAAACCGGTCCGCGGACCGGACGCCATCAACCGGATGTCATTGCAGATCTTCGACAAATTGACGGCGCAAATCTTGAGTGCTCCCGACACTTCGGTATAAGCGTCCGTGTTTTGGGTGGCGTCGACCAGGTCTTCCGCCCGTTTCAGATCGAGTCCGGTAATCTGCCGCAGATTTTCCGTGACTTTCGTGATGTATTCCGGCAATGCGTTGAGACCGGTACCGACCGCAGTCGCGCCCAAATTGATTTCCCGCAGATTGTCAAGCGACCGCCGAATCCGTTCGATGTCGCGTCCGATCACACGGGCATATGCTGCAAACTCTTGTCCCATCCGGATCGGCACTGCGTCTTGCAGGTGGGTGCGGCCCATTTTGATCACTGAATCCAACTCTTTCGCTTTCATCTCGAACGCGTTTTTCAGGCCGGTCAATGCCTCCAGCACCCCGCTCGCCAAATGGAGAGAAGCGATGCGGATCGCAGTCGGAAACACGTCATTCGTCGATTGCGCCATATTGACATGCGTGTTGGGGGAGCATTTGATGTATTCTCCCTTTTTTCCGCCCATCAGCTCGATCGCGCGATTGGCGATCACCTCGTTCACGTTCATGTTCATCGAGGTGCCTGCCCCGCCCTGGATCGAATCGACGATAAATTGGTCGTGCAGCTTGCCGTCCAAAATCTCGTCGGTCGCCTGAATGATCGCCTCCGCGATCTCCGCCCGCAACACACCGACATCGCGATTCGCCATCGCAGCCGCTTTCTTGACTGCCGCCAAGGCTCGAATCATTTCTTTGTGCGGCGGAATTCCGGTGATCGGAAAATTTTCCACCGCCCGCAGCGTCTGAATTCCGTAGTAGGCATCCGCCGGAACTTCTTTCGCGCCCAGCAGATCTTGTTCGATCCGTACTTGCGCCATCTGAAACGACCCCTTCTTCCTCCTTGGGTTTGGTCCGAGTTTCAGCATATCACATCCGGCGAATCATTGTCCAAACCGCAGCGATCAACCGGTCGCAGGCGCCAGTTTGCCGATCAGTTCCTCGTAATCGACAATGCTTTGGACAAGATGCCGCTGCACTTCCAGCACCCCTTTGCCTTGGCCCATCGCAGCGGCGGTTTCCTGCAATTGCTGCACGATATCGTCAAGCCGGGCGACTTCTCCTTTGCGGCCTGCCTTGTCCAGAATTTTGCGGGCGGTCTCCATCTGCGGACGGAGCGTTTCGATCCGCTTGCTCCACGCATCGGCCGCTTCCTTTTGCGGTGTTTTGGCCACCGCCAGGGAGACGCCGTCCTTCAGGATTTGCGAGGTTTGTGCGAGGACAGCGGCAAGTTTGGCTGCGTCTTGTGCCGCCACGCCCTGAATCACCCCTTGTCTCGTTTCCACTTTATAGTCCCGGACATAAAAAGGCGGTTTCGCCGAATCTGTCTCCCCACCCATCGCCTGGTTGAACGCGTCGGCGACAGCTTGTCCCTGCGTTTTGTCGGCGGCCACTCCGATAAACAGCTGGATCTTGTCCGAATTGCGAAACACCGGATGAATGCCGAATTTTTCAAATTCGGCAGCCCCTTTTTTCGCCCGCTCATAGTTTTCATAAGCGCCTACTTGATAGGCAACCAGCTCGAGCCCGGGGAAGCTTTGCGCGGCTGCGGATGTGCCGGTCGTCGGAGCAGGATTGACCGTGGTGACGGTCGGTTTCGATTCCGGCGTCGCATTTTTGAACACGAACAGCACGCCTAACCCCAGGGTGAGGCCGGTAACAGTCGCCAAGAGAGCGGGGATCAGCCAGGAGAAGCCGGCAATCGGAGCGTTCGCCCGTTTTTCGTAAGGGTTCCGGTTTCGTCGATATTCCGGGCGATCGAATCGGCCAGGTTTCTGAAACGGCCGCCGCTCCCGCGCTTCTTTCGGGACCGCGGGAGATTCCTGGCGTGACGGACGAAACGTAAACGTCATACGGGACTTGTCCATTGTGGCTGGCTCCTTCCGAATCTACCATTTGCTACAACCATATGACAGTCTGTCGCCCGATATGCCAAAAATGATAGATTCGCAGCAGAGTCTATCAACCTCGATCATCTTCCAATCTTCCGAAAAAATTTTTTTGTCGAACCGTGAAACTTTTTGCTCGCAAGCGTCGTCTATATAAGCAGAACGGACAAAAACGAAAAACCGCCCCAACGGAGCGGTTTGCCCGGCCGGCTTACTCGACGATGTAGACGACTACCTGTCGGCGGCCAAATTGCATGCATTCCTCCTGCGAATTGAACACCAGGTCGATCCGGTTGCCCTGGATCGCTCCGCCGGTGTCGGCCGCGATCGCGTATCCGTATCCCTCGATATACAACTTGGTGCCAAGCGGAATCACGTTCGGGTCAACCGCCGCAATGCCATACTGCGCAACCCGGCCGGTCGCCGTCCGCCCGCCGGCCACATAAGCGGAAGCGGACATCACCAGTTTGCGGGTAGCGGCAAAATTCCCGCCACTGCGGGAAGCGACCACCATTGGCCGATCCAGCGTGCCGTATGTAACCACCGCGTTAACCGGTTGCCTGACCACCTGTTTTTCCACTTCCCGATCGACTTCGACCCCGTTTTCCGTGACAATGCGGGTCGTCACTTTCGCTAACCCTTCCACACCGGGCGTCAGCAACTTTTCTTGTCCCTTGTACATCTCCTGGTTCGGCTGGCGTTCGGTCTGAAAAGGTATGGCTTCTTCCGTTACTGCGACTTGAACATTTCGACGGGTGACGGTGATCGTTTGGCCCTCAATCGGAGCCGAATTCAACTCGGCGTTGACGCGGTCCTGATCGCCCAACTGGATGCCCGCTTGCTCCAACACATCGGCCACCGTTGACGCGGTCGTCACAATCGCCCGCGGCTCGTTTGTGCCATCTTGAATCTTCACATGCCGGGCATGTCTGACAAGAATGTTCATTCCCTCTGTCAAATGGGCGCCTTTCGCTGGCTGTACCACATCGTCGGGGGTGACCTGAATGCCTTGCTTTTTCAGGAATTCCTCAACGGATCCGCTGAAAAATGCGGTTACTTTTCGCGACTGGCCATCGACTTGCAAAAACACTGTCTTGTGCAAAGCGGTAGCCGAAACGCTCCCGGCTGCAGCGACTGCAGTGGCTGCTGCCAGAATGGAAATCGATTTGCGGCTGAACTTTCGCACCCAATCACTCCTTTTTGTGCGCTTTTGCGCAAATTCCCCCTCCTGTTGTGGAAACCCCAATTTACTTTCTTAGTATAGCCAATGTAATAGTTGGTTACAAGACCAAATTTTAAAAAGTTAAACTGCAGTAACTTGTCCGGGTCCGATTGCCCCGCTGCGTGGCCTGCAACATGGACACCAGCCTGATCGATGCTCGCTTGCCAATTCCCTTTGGCAAGCTTGTTTATGCATATGTGCGAACGTTGCGGATTATGCCAGTCATCGCTAGGAGGCGTCCGCCATCGACATTGTCGGAAGGGGACGCCTCTTTTCAATCCATCTACTCCATCAATATTTCCTGTGCTTTGTTCAATTGTTCTTCCAACTGATTGACCAATGTTTCCAACCGTTTCTGATCCGGGGCGGCGGTCAGGGCTTTGGCGATCTCCGCGCCGGTCGCTTCGATCCCGTTGGCCAGCGCTTGATCTTTCGTCGCCAGAGCACCTTTTGTCTTGTTGAAGTTCGCGGACAATTCGCCCAGTTCCGCTTTCAGCTGATCGTATTGCTCGTCGTGCAGGTTCTGCTTGATTTCCGCCAGTTCGTGCATGATCGAATCAAGCTGGTGCAGCGCATGGCCGTGCATTTTGTCTTCGAATCCTTCGTACACAATGAACGTGTGCATGCCGTGCGTTCCGTGCGGGCCGATATGGCAATGCAACGGCCAAGCTCCCGGATTGTCGGCGGTCAAAACCAGATCGTAGCGTTCTCCGGGTCCAATCGTCACCGTGTCTTTCGTTTCCGGCTGCGCGATGTCCCGGCCGTCGCTGGCGATCACCTGAAAGTGGTGGCCGTGTGTATGGATCGCATGGACGTCGTTGCCGGCGTTGATCAGGCGGATCAGGTACTTGCCCCCTTTTTTTACCTGCAGAGGCGGAATCTCGTGATCCATCTTGCCGTTGATCGTGAAAAATTTGGGATGGCGATCGGCCGTATCATATTCGCCGTCCAGTTTTTCGTGTTCGGCTGCGGTTCCGACATATTTGCCGGCTTCCGTGCCTTCCGCAACGCTCAGTAGCGGGTCGCGCTCGCCCAGCAGCAGGACGAATTCCCCGTCATACTTCGCTTTCTGTTCCTTCGGTTCGACGATGAAAGCACCGTACAGTCCCATCTCCGGGTGCCGGTCCGGCTCGACGTGACAGTGGTAGAAGTAGGTGCCCGCTTTCGTGGCGTCAAATTCATATGTAAACGTACCGTCCGTTTTTACCTCTTCCTGGCTGACGCCCGGCGTTCCGTCGCCGTTGAAGCTGTTGTCGATCCCGTGAAAATGGATCGTATGCGGCTCTTTTTGCTTGTTGTGGAACACGACCTTCACATGATCACCTTCCCGCACGCGCAATTCGGGCCCCGGTATGGTAGGCGGCGACGCCGGTTTGTTGTTCTGCTCGTCCCATAAACCGAATCCCCAGGAATACAGCGTTTTCCCTGGCGCCAGCTCCTGCATCGCGTCCCCGGCATAAAGATGAAATACTTTCTCCTGTTTGTTGGCCGTATTGTTGACGGCAGGTTTGGCGTCATCGCTGCATCCCGCCACCAGAAAACCGCATAATCCCAGCATCAGGCCAATGCCCAATCGTTTCATGACAAAACCCCCAAAAGATGATAATGATTCTCATTTTTAATAATACCTGCCTGATGGGTTCTGTCAACGATTTTTTAGGTTCGTCTATCTGGCAGGCTTCCGGGCGATCAACACCCGGGCGGCGTGACGGTGCGGAATATGGCTCGAATTGCAGTCGAAAATAAACTCATAAGTATCAACCGTTTCCCAGTCCCGGTAATAGCTTTGCAGTTCGTCTCTTGCATAGAGATATTCGTTTTGCCCCCAGTCGGGCGCCGGTTGCACATCCGGATGTTCCACAAACGCAAACAGTACGTGCAGGCCGCCGGGTGCGGTCCGCTGCTTGAAATGCCGGAATTGCCGCTGCCTGTTTTGCGGTTCAATATACTGAAGCGTTCCGATCGAGTACAGGACATCGACCAGTTCGGGCAATATCAGGTCATTCACATCCGCTTCCAGCGTCTCGATTCGCACGTTCCTTTCATCCGCCAACCGGCGCGCCTTGTCCAAACCGGCAGGAGCGATGTCCACCGCCAACACCGCAAACCCCTGTTCCGCCAAAAATACGCTGTCGCGGCCTTCCCCGGCCCCCAGATCGACCAGTTTCTTGCCCGATCGTTCGTTTTCCGGGACCAAATCGGGGAATCTTGTGGCCAACCGGTTCGGCTCTTTTCCCCAATAATACTCTGCCCGCAGATAAAGCTGTTGCAGTTGCTGTTTGTCCATTTTTTTCTCCCCTTTCCGGGATGGCGGCCCGGTCGTCTCCTGCGAACCGCCAGGAGTACGAATTCGTGCTGACAACCGTCACGCTTGAACCGGAACGGCGCAAACGATGTGCAGCAACTCGCTGATTTGTTTGTGCCTCGTCCTGTATCCATGCCGCTCATACCAATCGAGCAGCCGCGACCGGTCGGCATAATATTCGTCTTCGATCGCCCGGATCGCTTCGACGTTTCCCTGTTGGCGCAGCATTTCCAAATATTCGGCCCGTTTCCGTTCGTTTTCGAACATCAGATCGGTAATGCAAATCCGCCCGTGCGGTTTCAACACCCGCCGCATTTCTTCCAGCGCCAGCAGCTTTTGTTCGTCCGTCAGATGATGCAGCGCGAAACTGGTGACCGCAAAATCGAATTGCCCGTCCAGATAGGGAATCGCCAGAAAATTGCCCAGCCGGGTTTCCATCCCGGGATGCTTGCGCCGGCATTGTTTCAGCATCTCTTTTGATTGGTCGATGCCCGCCATGCGAATCCCTTTGGCCAAAAACCGCCCTGCCAGATTTCCTGTTCCGGTGCCGATATCCAAACCGGATTCGCCCGGTTTTGGCGCGATCCATTCAACAGTCAAATCGAGTGCCTGTTCGTAATCATACGGTCGATTCCGCACCCGTTCGTCGTAGGAATCCGCTTGCCGGTCAAAATTCCACCGGTCCCGCCAATTTTTCCGGAGCTCCCGCAGCCGTCTCGAGCCTTCGGCCAACCGGTACAGATCGTCCAGGACAAGCGAGCGGTTTCGTTGCAGCAGGTCGATCATCCGGTCGATGGTTTCGATGATCTGTTTCATTTCGACCCACTGGCTGACCATCACCGATCTCTGCAATTCCAGGTAATATCGAAGCTCATCCTGCTCTCCTTGCTCAATCTGCGCCAGCACCGTTTTGATCTCCTCGATCGGCATGCCGACCTCGCGCAAGGCAATGATCGTTTGCAACCGCCAGATCTCCCGTTCCGAAAATGTCCGGTATTGGTTGTGCATTTGCTTGCCGGGAGCAATCAGTCCCTTTTGTTCATAAAATCGGATCGCTCGCGGCGAGATCTTCAGTTTCTCTGCGATTTCCTTGATTTTCATGCCATTCATCGCCAGCAACCTCCTCGCGTTTATCTTAAACCCTGACGCAACGGCAAAGTAAAGCGGAGGTTCATTTTAAAAAATCTTCCGAATATAAAGAAAATAAGGGGGGATGAATATGGCGTCACTCTGGTTCGATGTGATCGGAAGCGTTGCAGCCGCGCTGCTGTTGGCCGGGATCCCGATTCTGTTGTTGCAGAAGTTCAACCGGATAGAGGAACAACAACTGAACGACAAAGAGACGGAAGGAGAATCATAAGCAACAAAACCGTCAGTCCCTGGTCCGGGCTTGACGGTTTTGTTGGCGGACGGAAACACGCCGGCACCGTCCGCCCATCGTCGGCTTTGCTCGGGCCATCGCGGTCTTGTGCCGCGGCCAAGCAGCCGGTTACCTCCTATGTGCCTCCAGGAACGACAGAATTTCGTCCAATCCCTGGTTGTAACTGTGCTTGTCCGTAGTCAGGGGGCTGAACAGGTCCCCTTTTTCCCGGATGCGTTGCACGGCGTTGCGAATGGTAAAATCGGACGGAGCAAAGCCGTTTTCCACTTCTCCCCATGTCACAGGCATCGATACGGTCGCCCGTGCTTGGGTACGGACCGAGTACGGCGCCGGCATCGTCCTGCCTTTCCACAGTTGCAGGTAATCGAGATACAATTTGCCGCCCCGTTTTTTGACGTTTCTTTCCAGCGTGATCCGGCGCGGGTTTTGCCGGGCCATGTATTCAGCGATGAATTTGTTGATTTTGCGCGTTTCTTCAAACGTATAGCGGCAATCGATCGGCACATAAATCTGCAAATCGGTGGCGCCGGAGATTTTGGCCACGCTGACGAGGGACAGGGAGTCCAACACAGCCTTCAATTGCAAGGCCACTTCCAGCACCCTCTCAAAGTCGACCGGGTCGGCCGGATCGAGGTCAAATACCAATTCGGTCGGATAATTCTTCTTCCAATAGCGGTCGAACGAAACATGCAGTTCCAATGCAGCGTAATTCCCCACCCAGGCCAGGGTGGCGGCATCGTTCAGCAAAATCCAGTGTTTGTCCTTGTAAAAAGCGCGGGGAATCCAATCAGGGGCAAAATCGGGCACCGCTTTCTCTTCGATCCGTTTCGTGCCGACACCGTCCGGGTAGCGCCACATCATCAGCAGCCGGTCTTTTGTGTACGGCAACAGATAAGGGGAGACCGCCAGCAGATACTCGATGTAATCCCGTTTGCTGATCCCCGCCTCCGGCCACAATAGTTTCTCCGGTTTGGTCACGTGGATGGTCTTGCCGTCAACGGTGATAGAATCGTCCATCCCCGCGCCTCCATCATGCTTCGCCATTTCTCTTATTATAAACGAGAACGGACACCAATCCTCGCTTCCGGCCCGATTCGTTCGCGTTACGGTACCACGCTTGCGGCGGCAAGCCGCTCCGCCACTTTGTAGATATCGCCGGCCCCCATCGTCAGCACCAGGTCGCCATCCCGCAGATGCTTCAGCAGATAGTCTACCACTTGCTCCTTCGTTGGGCAATAAACAGTGTGCACACCGCTGTTTTCGGAGATGAGCGTCGCCAGTTTTTCTGCCGACACCCCGTCGATTGGCTGTTCGCCGGCAGGAGAGTAGATGTCGGTCAGAATCACCTCATCCGCTTCCGCAAACGCGCGGCTGAACTCTTTAAACAGATAATAGGTCCGCGTGTAACGCTGCGGCTGGAACACCGCCACCACCCGCCGGCCGCTCGCTTTCGCCGCCGCAATCGTCGCCCGGATCTCCGTCGGGTGATGGGCGTAATCGTCGACCACCAGCAACTCCGGGGTGTCCAGGTGGACCTGGTAACGGCGTTTGGCTCCGGTGAATTTTTTCAGGGCAGCGGCGATATCGGCAAACCCGACACCGGCGTCCAGACAGACAAGTGAGGCGGCCAAAGCATTCAAAATGTTGTGGCGGCCGGGTATCGACAGCTCCAATTGTCCGATTCGCTTTCCGCCGCAAACCATCTGGAAGCGGGAGCCCCGCTCCAGCAGCTCAATCTCCTCCGCGGTAGCGTCCGTCGCGGAGTGCAAGCCGTATTTCAGGATGGTTCCGGAATGAGCAGCCAGCAGCTCGCGGACCACCGGGTCATCCCAGCAGGCGACGATTTTCCCCGCCGGATCCACATTGCCAATAAATCGGCGATAACCGTCCTTCAGCTGCTCAAAACTTCCGCCGTAGTTTTCCAAATGGTCCGCCTCGATGTTGGTCACGACCGCATAATAGGACCGGTAGTGGATGAACGAACCGTCGCTTTCATCCGCTTCCGCCACCAGATATTCGCCGCAACCCGCTTTTGCATTGTCGCCGACGTTGGTCAAGACGCCGCCGATCACATAGGTGGGGTGGCGGTCCGCCTCCTGCAAAATAAACGCGATCATCGAGGTGGTGGTGGTTTTGCCGTGGGCGCCGGCGACGGCAATCCCTTTTCTCGTTTCCATCAGTTTTGCCAGCATCTGCGAACGGTGGAACACGGGAATCCCCGCTTCGCGCGCTGCGACCAGTTCCTCGTTATCCTTTGTCACCGCCGTCGAATACACGACACAGTCCGCTCCTGCCACATGAGCGCGATTATGGCCGATA
This sequence comes from Effusibacillus pohliae DSM 22757, assembly GCF_000376225.1. Taxonomy (NCBI): domain Bacteria; kingdom Bacillati; phylum Bacillota; class Bacilli; order Caryophanales; family Alicyclobacillaceae; genus Effusibacillus; species Effusibacillus pohliae. The sequence goes on along the minus strand of NZ_AQXL01000116.1, from coordinate 19,735 downwards.
TAAACGGTGGCGCCCAGCGCTTCCAAGCGATCGGTGGCATCCTGCCGCGCGATGTCCGAACCGGACACCTGGTAGCCGAGATCGATCATCACCCGCGCGATCGCGCTCATGCCATAACCGCCAATCCCCACAAAATGGACACGTTGGAACTGATTCACAAGCATGTCATCCTTTCTTGGAGGTAAATTGTCTCGCTTCCGAAATGGTGTACAAGGATCCTGTGACCAGCACCGCTTCTTCCGTCTGCACGCTGTCGACCGCACGCTGAACCGCTTCCGCCACATGCGGGATCTGTTCGATCGGCACCCGCACCCGGTCGCGTACAAACATCGCCACGTCGTTGACATCCGCCGCGCGCGGGGAGTTCGGGGCGGTCACAATCACTCTCCCGGCAAACGGCAAAATCGGGTCCAACACGCCCGGCACCAGTTTGTCCTGCAAAATTCCGATCACCAGCAGCACTTTTCGATCGCCCAGCAGTTCGTCGAGCGCGGCTGCAAGCGCTTCCGTCCCGTGCGGATTGTGCGCGCCGTCCAACAGCACCAAGGGTTGCTCCCGTACGATCTCCAACCGGCCAGGCCAACGAGTCAGTTGCAAACCGCTTCGCAACGCCTGCTCGCTCACCGGCAGGGTGCCGTTTTGCGACAAGTGGAGTGCGGTGGCAACTGCGAGCGACGCATTTTTGCATTGATGTTCCCCGAGCATCCGAATTTCCAGATCGTTCAACCGGACATCGGTCGACTCAAAATCGAATGTCTGTCCCGCCAGCGAATAGCGTTTCCGCCTGTAGGAAAAATCGGCGCCGAGAATGGCGGCAGGCGCCTGCACTTCTGCCGCTTTCGCCAGAATCACGTTCAACGCCGGCTGCTCAGCTGCCGTGAACAGCGGCACACCCGGTTTGGCAATGCCCGCTTTTTCCCGCGCGATGTCCTCAATCGTCGGTCCCAAATGAAGCTGATGGTCAAGCCCCACATTCGTAATCACCGAAGCGAGCGGTGTCACCACATTCGTTGCATCCAGCCGGCCGCCAAGCCCTGTCTCCCACACCACCACATCGACCTGTTGATCGAGAAAAAACAGGATGGCCAGCAAGGTGATCACTTCAAACTCGGTCGGCTCCCCGATCTCCGTCTGCCGGATGGCAGCGATCTGCGGCTTGAGCTGTTCCGCATAGCGGGAGAGTTGCGCTTCCGTAACGTCAACCCCGTTCACCGACATCCGGTCAAAAAAGTGGATGATATAGGGGGACGTATAGCGCCCCACCCGATAACCCGCTTGCTGGTAAATCGACGCCAGAAAGGCGCAAGTGGAACCTTTGCCGTTGGTGCCCGCCACATGGATGAACCGCAGCTGCCGATGCGGATTGCCAAGCCGCGCAAGCAGCGCCTGCATCCGCTCCAGTCCGAGTTTGATGCCCCATCGTCCGTCAAATCGAGGGAAACTTGAGATCCATTGCAGTATCAAATCGATCAGTCCTTAGCATCGTATTCGGTTATCGGTCAAAGTGGTGACGGCGCGGTCCACGCCATCACTTTGCAGGGCGCCCCCGTCCCCAGCGAAGTACCCGGAATGTGCTTCGAAGGTACACATCACCTCGCTGGGGGTTACGCCCGAATCTCCGCCAACCGTGCCTTCACTTTTTCCAATTTTTCCGCATAGTCGCGTCCCTTGGCCCGTTCCGCCTCGATTACCTCGGCCGGCGCTTTCGTGACGAACCCGGGATTGGACAGTTTCTTTTCGACCCGCTCGACTTCCGCTTCCAGATGCTTCAGCTCTTTTTCCAGACGGGCGATTTCCGCCTCAATATCGATCAAACCGGCCAGCGGCAGGAACAATTCGGCGCCGGTCACCACGGCCGTCACCGATTTTTCCGGGGTGGCGGCGTTTGGGTCGATCGTCAGCCGTTCCGGGTTGCAGAACCGGCGGATGTAGGCCTCGCCGCGGCGGATGAGATCTTCGGTTTCCTGATTCGTCGGTTTGACGATCAGAGTGACAGGACGGCTGGGCGGAACGTTCATTTCCGCCCGGACATTGCGGACGGCGCGGATCATGTCCATCAACAGTTCCATCTCGCGTGCGGCCTGCCCATTCACAAAGCGCTCTTCGTATTTCGGGTATGCCGCCAGCGTGATCGTTTTCCCTTGATGCGGGATGTGCTGCCAGATTTCCTCGGTGATGAACGGCATAAACGGATGCAGCAGCCTAAGCGACTGGTCGAGCACATAGACGAGCACCGACTGTGTCGTCTTTTTCGCCGCTGCATCGTCACCATACAGGTACAGTTTGGCAAGTTCAATGTACCAGTCACAGTATTCGTTCCAGATGAACTCGTAGATCTGGCGCCCCGCTTCCCCGAAATCATAGCGGTCCAACGCCGCATTGACCTCTTTCGCCGTCTCGTTCAACCGATGCAAAATCCACTTGTCAGCCGTGCCCAACTCGCCATCCAGACGAATGTCCTCGTACTGGAAGTCGCCCAGGTTCATCATCACAAAGCGCGACGCGTTCCAAATCTTGTTCGCAAAGTTTCGGGCCGACTCCACCTTTTCCCAATGGAAGCGCAGGTCGTTGCCCGGGCTGCTGCCGGTCATCAGCATAAACCGCAATGCATCCGCGCCGTATTGTTCGATCACAGCAAGCGGGTCCACCCCGTTGCCGAGCGACTTGGACATTTTCCGGCCCTGCGCGTCGCGGACCAGGCCGTGAATCAACACGTCCTTGAACGGCTTCCGGCCGGTAAACTCAAGCGCGGTGAAAATCATCCGGGCCACCCAGAAATAGATGATGTCAAACCCCGTGACCAGCACGTCGGTCGGATAATAGCGTCGCAAGTCGTCCGTCTGCTCCGGCCAGCCCATCGTGGAGAACGGCCACAAGCCGGATGAGAACCAGGTATCCAGCACGTCTTCATCCTGACGCAGTTCTGCGTGCCCGCATTTCGGACAAGCGGCCGGATCATCGATCGACACGATCGTTTCGCCGCACTCGTCGCAGTACCAGGCGGGAATCCGGTGTCCCCACCACAACTGGCGGGAGATGCACCAGTCGCGGACGTTTTCGATCCAGTGCAGGTAGATTTTTTCAAATCGTTCCGGCACAAAGCGAACCGCATCGCCACTCTTTTGCAGTTGAATCGCCCGTTCCGCCAGCCGTTTCATGGCGACAAACCACTGCGTCGACAAAATCGGCTCGACGACAGCGCCGCTCCGCTCGGAGTGTCCGACCGAATGTTCGTGTTCCTCTACTTTAAGCAGCACGCCTTGCGCCTTGAGATCCTCGACGATCCGCTTGCGGCATTCGAAGCGGTCCAATCCCTGGTAAGGACCCGCATTTTCATTCATTGTCGCTTTCTCGTCCATCACGCTGATCATCGGCAGGTTGTGGCGCAGTCCCATCTCGAAATCGTTCGGGTCGTGCGCGGGCGTGACCTTGACCGCTCCGGAGCCGAATTCCCTGTCGACATATTCATCGGCAAAAATCGGAATCTCCCGCCCAATAATCGGCAGGATCACAGTTTTACCGATCAAATCCTTGTAACGCTCGTCTTCCGGATGAACGGCAATCCCCGTATCGCCGAGCATCGTCTCCGGACGGGTGGTCGCCACCGTGATAGAGCCGCTGCCGTCTTTGAGCGGATACCGCAGGTGGTACAAAGCACCTTTGACGTCCTTGTATTCCACTTCAATGTCCGACAAAGCAGTGCGAGCTGCCGGATCCCAGTTGATGATCCGCTGGCCGCGATAGATCAGCCCTTTTTCGTAGAGCTTGACGAACACGGTACGAACCGCCCGCGACAATCCCTCGTCCATCGTGAACCGCTCGCGCGAATAGTCGAGCGAAAATCCCATCCGCCGCCACTGCGATCGGATGACAGACGCGTAATGCTCCTTCCACTCCCAGACTTTCTCGAGGAATTTTTCACGCCCCAGATCGTAACGGGTGAGCCCCTCTTCCCGCAGCGTCGCTTCGACCCGTGCCTGCGTCGCAATCCCGGCATGGTCCATGCCCGGAAGCCACAGCGCATCATACCCCTGCATCCGCTTGTACCGGATCAACACGTCTTGCAGAGTGCAGTCCAGGGCATGTCCCATGTGCAGCATACCGGTCACGTTCGGCGGCGGAATCACAATGCAATAGGGTTGTTTGTCCGGATCGCCCGTCGCCTTGAAAAATTCGTTCTCCACCCACCAGTCATAAAGCCGCTGTTCCGTTGCCTGCGGATCATAGACGGTCGGAATCTGTTTTTGCTCATGTGCCTGTTCGGTTGACATCCTGACTCCCTCCTCCAACAAATAAAAAAAACCTTCCATCCGACGCAGGACGAAAGGCTTGCTTCCGCGGTACCACCTTGCTTTGCACGCTTTTTCCACACGGCAGGCGGAAGGCGTGCACACTCAAAGAAGATAACGGATTCACCGGCCCTGCCTACTGGGAACGGTCGATCGCACCCCAAGCAGCAGCGATGCATCACCGTTGGCCGTTCAGCCGGGCAACTCCGGGACGACATTCAAGCGTGAAGCTGCCGGGAAACCTTCCAGCCGCAGACGGGTGCCGCATTTTGCAACGCCTGTTTCGCATCGCAACGCCTGTTTTCCGTCGCTGGTTTCCCTCTCTGGGGAGTTCAAACGCTCTACTCTTTCCCATCAACGTTGTTCGACAGATTCTTTCATATTCTAGTATACGCCAAAACCGGAATCTGTCAAAACCACGATTGTACACAATCAAAAATGGGCCAATCGTGGTTCGTGCACCGCTCCCGTACACCGATCTCCCGTGTGCCGCTATTTTTTCTTCCTATGCTTCTTCGCGCGGTAGCAGTTCATCTGTTTCCGTTTTGCCTTTTCCTCTTCCATCCGCTTCTGTGCGGCCAATACCCGTTCCCGCGTGCGGCTGAACAGCCAGGAACCGCAAACGCCGATGATCAGGATCAACGGCAGCAGAAACGCCGCCGACAACTGGACCGCCAGGAGAAACGAACCGTGCGCCGTCAAATTTGCATAATTCACGGCAAGGTAGATCACCCACGCCAGCAGCCCCGCCAACAGCGAAGCGGCAAAGCCGGACCAGAACCGCCTGCCGGCAGCCCGGTTGACCGTCCACCAACTGGCGATCATCATGCCCCCCGGCACCACCCAGTTGTACCACTCTTTTCCGAACAGCGAGAGCAGTCCCGCCAATCCTCCCAGCACAGCTCCGTTCGTCAGTACCAGCTTCCACTCAATCGGCCACTTCACCTGTTTCGCCGTTGAATGTCCCGTTGCCATCGTCCATCCTTCCCTTCCGCAAGCGAATCACCCGATCCCCGTACATCGCCAGTTCGCGATCGTGGGTGACAACCAGGACCGTTTTTCCCAATTGCCGGATGTCGCGCAACATCTCCATCATCCGCTGCCCCGTCTCCGCATCCAATCCCCCGGTCGGCTCGTCCGCCAGGACGACATCCGGATCATTGATCAGCGCCCTCGCCAACGCCACCCGCCGCTGCTCGCCGCCGGACAATTCATGGGAGCGTCTGTGCATTTTTTCCGCCAGCCCCACCTGCTCCAGCAGCGCATCCGCCCGCCGCCAATCGGCCGGTTTGATTTTGCCGGCGAACAGTTTGGGCAGCAACACATTTTCCCGCGCGGTGAGCGTCGACACCAGACTCGGGAACTGGAACACAAAGCCGAATTTGCGCCCGCGAAAATCGGTCTTCTCCCGATCCGACAAACGGCTGGCTTCCCGCCCGTCGACAAACAGGCGGCCGCAGGTCGGGCAGCTCAGCAACCCGATCAGCGACAGCAAAGTGGACTTGCCGGAACCGGACGGCCCCATGATGGTCAGAAACTCGCCGCGCTCAACCGAAAGGTTAATATTCTCCAATGCAGTCACATTTCCCTGCTCTGTTCGATACCTTTTGCAAATGTTTTCGAGCCGGATCATCACTCGCCCTCCCGGATCGCCAGGTACGGCTCCTGCTTGACGATCGAACGGATCGGCACCGAAGCAGCCAGCATGCCGAGGCCCGCAGTGAATGCAACAGCCGCCAGCGCAATCAGCGCTGCCAATCCCCAATCGGGAAACAAAAGCGGCAGCTGAATCAGTTTGCGAATCAGTGTCCGGTTGTCATACAGAACGATGAACATCGCCAGCGCCCCGGCTGCCCCGCCGATCACACCGGCCAGCGCCGCTTCCTGCAGCAACAGGCGATACACGTCCGCTTTTCTCGCCCCCAACGCACGAAACATGCCGATCTCCCGCTTTCGTTCCGACACGACAGCGGAAAACAGCGTCATCGCCTGCAAGCCGGCCATGACCAGCACGATGCCGATCATCGAAAACGACAACAGGCGCAGGGGGAACAACTGTTTTTCAACCGTTTCCCGCATTCCGGCGCCCGTCACAGCCGACACTTCGGGAATCCGCCGTTCAATCTCCCGCCGCACCCACTCTTCGTCCCCGGGCTGCGTTTTGACCAGTACGACCGACACCGAATGATCGGGAAACCGCAGCGGACTGTTCGGCAATCGGCGAAGTTCCCGGACTTTCCGAATATCCATAAAAATCGTTTGGTCCACTCCCGTCCCGGTCGGATAGAGAAGATGGGAGACAACAAACGGCTGGCCGAACAGATGCAGCCGTTCCTCGTAGGCCCGGTTGTCCAGATGATAAATCGCGTTTTTACCGCCCGCCTCGCTGCCGATGATGATCGAATGTTCACCAAACGGCCGGTTGCCTGCATTCGCCAGCCAGGGTTTCAGGGTAAAATCGGTCAGCGGATCAAACGCGACGACCGGAAAATTCCCCTCCACCTGACAGCAGGAACCGGAATACGTTTCCAGGTACAATTGCGGCGAGGCGGCCGCCACACGCGGAATCGCCCGCACCTTGTCCACCACAGACTCCGGCATATAGAAAGAGCTGACCGCCCCCGACAGCAAAATTTGCTGGGCGACAACCCCGTACCCTTTCGGCACCACCATCACATCCGCCCCCAACCGGCCGCCGGCCGCCGACAGACTGCGGTCCATGCTGGTCAGAAAAAAATAGCCGAGAAACAGAATGCCCGCCGTGATCGCCGACGACGCCACCAGCAGCAACGTGCGTAGCGGTTTCCGCCACAGATTGTTCCAGACCAGGCGGATTCGCAAAAAAAAGGACCGGGAACCAACCGGCCGCCCGCCGCCGTCCGCTTCCTGCCCCCGCCATGTCAGCCAGAAAATCACCGCCAGCACAAGAAACACAGAAACCCATAAAAAATGAAACACCAGTTCCGGTATTGTAAACATCCGCTCACCCGCCTTTCGCTTCTTTTCTCAGTTTTCCCAACGGCGGGCCGGATTAGCCGGATTTTTCCTCCGGAGCCTGCTTCTTGTGTCAACCTTCCCACAACCCACATACGTTACAGTAGGCTGTTGACCGGGAGGGGTTTGCAATGGGATTTTTTGTCGGCCTGGTTCGATTCGTCAAACTCGCGTTGGCGCTGGCGGTATTCCTGCTGTTTCTGCGGGCGCTTTTCTTTCCTAACTTTCTTGACATGATCGTTCTCATGTTGCTTTCGTTCGTCCTGTTCATGATGCTAATCTCCCGCCCCTGACCACACAACAAAAGAAGGCAGCTCACCGCCGCCTTCCTGGAATGATCAGCACTTGCCCCGCATCGATCTGCTCGCTGGTGAGCCCGTTCGCCCGCATCAGGCTTTCCACCGGCGTGCCGTACCGATTCGCCAGTTCGTCCAGCGATTCCGACTCTTGCACGATCCGGAATTTTAACGTGTACTTTTCGTCCGATTCCTTCTGCAGCCATTTTCCCCACAGCGATGTGGCCGACTCTTCTGCCGCCGTATCGTATACGACACTCGCCGCAGCATCGTCCTCGTCCCTTTGAATCTCCGCCACTTGCTCGACCGCTTCCTCTGCCGCCCCCTCTTTTACTGCCGCTTCCGCGCCCCCCGCTTGCGGGGCTGCCGCCTTCACCGCCGTTTCCTGCGTCACTGTCTGCTTCGCCACTGCCTGCGCTGTTGGCTGGACGTTCGCCTGTTCGGCCGCCCCCGCTTGCGCCGGCTCCTCCCGCCCCATCTCTTTCGTCACAGAGCCGTAGGCCAGACCTGACAACTTGACCGGCGCGCCGTTCACTTCCTCCTTCTTCGCTCCGAATGAAATCTTCGGGCCAGCCGGCGCCGGCTCAACAGGAGCGGCCACCTGTTCCACGGCAGGACCCGCCATCTGCTCGGACGCCACCGGTTCCGCAGCAGCCGCTTCCACTTCGGGCGCTGCCGCGCCGGTTGCCTCCCCTTCCGCCGACGCGGTTGCCGGCTCCGCAGCTGACTCCGCCGCTTCCGCCGCACAGCCAGCCCACGCCGCTTCCGCGGACAACGGCGTATCCTCCTCCACCGACAGTTCATCGGCAAGCGCCTCAAACTGGTAGACCTCTTCCTCCCGCACCGGAGCTACCGTTGGTTCCGATTCGGATGCAGCCCGATCCACCAGCCGTTCTTCATTTCCCAGTTGTTCGCCATCTGCGGGCGGTCTATCCACCGGCTGGCTGTCATCCGCAGGCTGTTCGCCGCTCCGCACGGCAGCGGCCGGTTGCTGCAGCGCGGATTGCAGTTGTTCGAGCCAGCCGGAATCCGGTTGAAACACAAGCGAATCCGGTTCATCCTGCTTCTCTTTTGCTTCGATCATCCATTCCCGCTCGTTGTACCCTTTGTCCGCCTGCTGCTGCGGTTGCATGCCGGAGCGCGCACTCCCATGGCCCGCCGCTGCCGCGTCCGCCTCCTGTACTGCCGCTTCGCTGGTCGCGTATTGCGGCGGCACCGAAACTTCCTGGTCTCCGCAATAAAACGAATAGCCGTTTTGTCCATTCAATCCCTGAATCAACAACTCCGCCAGCAATTGCAACTGTCCGGGCCCCGCCGGCTTGACGCCCCACTCACCGATCCGCGTGTTTACATCAAGAAAATTCGGCTGTCCTTTCACCGGAATCCGAAGCGCAAACGGCAGCCGGCAGGAGATCGGCGACACCCGATGTTGGCTGCCAGATTCGCTGTCGCCGGTAGCCGCTGCGACCGACCCGGAGAACGTGAGAACACCTTCCAGAATATAAAAATTTCCGACCCTGTCAAAATACGTGATTTCGGTCGCAACCGACGCATCGTCCTGCAATTGCCCGTCCGCCCCCGTTTCGAGCGTCAACCGCTGATCCACCTCGATCCGGATCACCGGAAACTGTTCGCCAAGCGCCACCGTATACTCCCTCCTCCGCGTTCTGCTGCATCAGTTCACTTTATGTCCATGCGCTTCGCCATATGACAAAAAAGGCCGTCAGGACACGCCCTGACAGCCCGATTCAAATCGTCCGTTCAAACGCGCTTGCGCATGTTCATCCCATCCTTCACGGCTGTCCAAACAGAAACACAGGCGTTCGTCCGCCTGTGCAGGGAGTCTGTATTATAATGCTTTCAACGCATCCCGCGAAGCTTCCAGCGTCCGGTCGATATCCTCGTCCGTATGGGCCAACGAAACAAATCCCGCCTCCAATTGGGACGGTGCCAGATAGACCCCGCGCCGCAACATTTCCCGGAAATATTTGCCGTACCGTTCCAAATCGCACGTTTTCGCGGTGCTGTAATCGACGACCTCCTGATCGGAGAAAAAGCAGCCGAACATGCCGCCGACATACGTGGTGTACGAAGGGATTCCCCGTTCCTCCGTCGACTCTTTGAAACCGTCGGCCAGCCGCTTGCTCTTCACCGCCAACTCTTCATACACGCCCGGCCGCCCCAGCAGCTTCAGCGTGGTGTAACCGGCGATCATCGCGAGCGGATTGCCTGACAGCGTCCCTGCCTGATAGATCGGCCCTGCCGGCGCCATCATCTCCATGATCTTCCGCTTGCCTCCGTACGCGCCGACCGGCAAACCGCCGCCGATCACTTTTCCCAGCGTGGTCAGATCCGGGTCGATGCCGTAAAACGCCTGCGCTCCGCCATAGGCGACGCGGAATCCGGTCATCACCTCGTCAAAAATCAGCAGCGCCCCGTATTCCCGCGTAATCCGGCGCACCTCCTGCAAAAATCCCGGTTGCGGCAGTACACACCCCATATTGCCGGCCACCGGCTCGATGATCACCGCAGCGATGTCCTCGCCGAATTTTTCGAACGCGAGCTGAAGCGATTCCATATCATTGAACGGCACCGTCAGCGTGTTGGCGGCAACCGACTCCGGCACCCCCGGCGAATCGGGCAATCCGAGCGTCGCCACACCCGATCCGGCTTTGATCAGCAAACTGTCCGCGTGGCCGTGGTAACATCCTTCAAACTTGACGATCTTGCTGCGTCCGGTGTAGCCGCGGGCCAGCCGCAGCGCGCTCATCGTCGCTTCCGTCCCCGAGTTGACCATCCGCACGATTTCCACCGACGGCACAATCTCCGTCACCAGTTTCGCCATTTCCGTCTCCAGCAGCGTCGGCGCGCCAAAGGAAGTCCCTTTTTTCGTGTATTCCACAATCGCTTCCGTCACTTCCGGATGCGCGTGTCCCAGAATCAGCGGCCCCCAAGACAGCACATAATCGATATATTCGTTACCATCAATGTCATACATCCGGCTGCCCTGGCCGCGCTCGATAAACACCGGGTCGCCGCCGACCGCCCGAAACGCCCGCACCGGCGAATTCACGCCGCCGGGGATATACTGTTTCGCCTCCGAAAATGCAACGCGCGATTTTTCATATCCGTTGTGCATCGAGGCATCCCTCCCGCAGCCATTTGGCGACGTCTTTGGCGTGGTAGGTAATGATCAAATCGGAGCCGGCCCGCTTCAAGCCGGTCAGCAGTTCCAGCACGACCTGCCGCTCCTCGATCCAGCCGTTCTGCGCAGCCGCTTTGATCATCGAATATTCGCCCGATACGTTGTACGACACGAGCGGCAGGTCGAACCGATCACGCAGTTGCCGGATAATGTCCATGTAGACCATCGCCGGCTTGACCATCAGAAAATCGGCCCCTTCCTCCACGTCAGCCGCCGCTTCCCGCAGCGCCTCGCGCGTATTTGCGGGGTCCATCTGATACGTCTTGCGGTCCCCAAACGCGGGAGCCGAGTGGGCCGCTTCCCGGAACGGACCATAGAAAGACGATGCGTACTTCACCGAGTAGGACATGATCGGGATGTCGACAAACCCTTCCTGGTCCAGTCCTGCCCGAATCGCGGCAATCCGTCCGTCCATCATATCGGACGGAGCGATGATGTCAGCGCCCGCCTGCGCGTGGGAAATCGCCGTTTTGGCCAAAAGCTCCAGCGTCGGATCGTTCAAAATCTGCCCGCCCCGCACGATCCCGCAGTGACCGTGCGGATTATAGGCGCACAAGCAGACATCGGTGATCACCGTCAAATCCGGATTTTCCTCTTTGATCGCACGAATGCCCTGCTGCACGATCCCCTCTTGCGCGTACGCTTCCGAACTCAGATCGTCCTTGTGCGCCGGCACCCCGAACAGCAGCACCGCCTCAATCCCGGTTTGCGAGATCTCCTGGATCTCCCTCCGCAGCATGTCGACCGACAAATGGTACACGCCGGGCATCGAGCCGATCTCCTCCTTCACGCCCGTCCCGTGCGCGACAAACAACGGATAGATCAAATCCCGCACGTTCAATTCCGTTTCCCTGACCAGCGAACGGATTGCCGCCGTCCGCCGCAATCTGCGCAGCCGCTTAAAATCTGTCGGCAGTTGCATGAGAACCACTCCTCCTAAATGCTTCCCGTGAAAGTGACGCTTCGGCACCGGGGCCCCCGCTAAGTGCTTGCACTTAGTGGGGGTAGAGTATTCTGCCAAGTCTTCCTGTGCGCGGGGGCCCAAAATATGCCCTAAACGGTTTTGTGAATCAATGCATCCAACAAACCGGCAATCGTGTGCGTTTCCGCGGTGACGTCCACCCGCACGCCCATTTTTCTAGCCGTTTCGGTCGTAATCGGACCGATCGAAGCCACCGTGACGCCGTCCAAAATCGCTTCCATGTCCTCGCCCTCCAGGATCTTGACGAAGTTCTTGACGGTGGACGAGCTGGTGAATGTGAGAATGTGAATATCGCCGTCTTTCAACATTTGCACCGCTTCTTCCGCATTCTCAAAAACGGGCTGGTTCTGATAGACGTCGATTTCCGCCACTTCACAGCCGATCCGCCGCAATTCGCCCGGCAGCTCTTTACGTGCGATGTCCGCACGCGGCAACAGGATCTTGTGACCCGGTTGCAAGTGCGGCGCCAGAGCTTCAAACAGCGATTCACCTACATACTGCTGCGGTCTCAGATCGGCGATCAAGCCTCGCGCCCGCAGGGCCTCCTCTGTCGAACTCCCGACAGCGGCGATTTTTCCCCGGATCCGGCGGATATCCACCGATATCTCCCGCATCCGCTCAAAGAAAAATTCGACTCCGTTGACCGACGTAAACACAAGCCAATCAAACGTCTCCAACGCTGCCAGCGCCTGATCGACAGGCCCCCAATCGCTGGGCGGTGCCAGCCGGATCACCGGAAACTCATACACCTCGCCGCCTAACGCTTCGATCCTCCGCGCCAACTCGCTGGCCTGCGAACGGGCGCGCGTGATCATCACCCGCTTGCCAAACAGGGGTCTTTTCTCTGCCCATGCAATCCTGTCGCGCAGCCGGACGACATCGCCGACCACGATCACCGCCGGGTTGCGGAAGTTGGCCGCCTCCACCTTTTCCGCGATGTCGGCTAGCCGGCCGGTCAGCGTTGCCTGTTCCGCCCAGGTGCCCCAGCGGATCAGCGCCACCGGGGTGTCGGCCGGCCGCCCGCAGCGGATCAGATGTTCCGCAATCGAGGCGATCCGTCCCACCCCCATCAGAAAAATCAGGGTGTCCGCAGCCAACGCAACCCGCTCCCAATCAATGCCGGACGTTCCTTTGGCCGGGTCCTCATGGCCGGTGATCACGGCAAACGAGGCCGCCAGCCCGCGGTATGTAACGGGGATGCCCGCATAGATCGGGACTGCGGTGGCCGACGTGACGCCCGGCACCACCTCATACTCGATCCCGCGCTCCGCCAAATATTCCATCTCTTCCCCAACGCGGCCGAACACGCCGGGATCGCCACCTTTCAGGCGGATCACTGTCTTACCCGCCTGCGCCTGTTCGGCCAGCAGCCGATTGATCTCCTCCTGCGTCATGCAGTGCTGTTCCGGCGTTTTGCCCGAATAAATGCGCTGCGCGTGAGCGGGCGCGAACGAAAGCAACCGCGGGGAACAGAGACGGTCGTAAACGATCACATCCGCCTGCTGCAGCAGATTCAGCCCTTTGACGGTGATCAGGTTGGGGTCGCCCGGACCGGCTCCCACGAGATACACCTTGCCGGGAGCCATTACGACTTCATCTCCTCGCGGACAGCCGCCAAAATCTCGCGGGCCCCTTTTTCCAGTAGCTTCTCGGCAACCAGCACGCCCAGTTCCTGCGGCTGCTCCCCTTCCGCAAACTCCTTGAGCAGCGTGCAGCCGTCCGGCGTTCCCACCATTCCCCGCAGGGAGACAAACCCGTCCTGATACTCCGCATAGCCGCCGATCGGCACCTGGCAGCCACCGTTCAATTTCCCCAAAAATGCACGCTCCGCGGTCACTTCCAGCCGAGTCGGCAGATGATCCAACACCGACAGCAGTTCGATCAACTTTTCATCGTCGGCCCGGCACTGGATCGCCAACGCCCCTTGCCCGACCGCCGGGATGCAGATGTCGACAGGCAGCCGCTCCGTCGCCCGGCTCAACCAGCCCATGCGGGAAAGGCCGGCCGCCGCCAGGATGATCGCATCCAACCCTTCCTCGTCCAGCTTGCGCAAACGGGTGTCAATATTGCCGCGCAGGGACCGGATTTCCAGATCGGGTCGGGCCGCTTTCAGTTGGGCCGCCCGCCGCAGCGAACTGGTGCCGACTTTCGCTCCTTTCGGCAGTTGGGAAAAACTTCTTCCGTCTCGGCTGATCAGCACATCGCGCGGATCCTCCCGTTCCGGTACGGCGGCGATCATCAGCCCGTCCGGCATCTCCGCCGGCAGATCCTTCATGCTGTGGACGGCAAAATCGATCGTACCGTCCAGCAGAGCCTGTTCGATCTCTTTCACAAACAGGCCTTTGCCGCCCACTTTCGACAGGGTGACGCCAAGAATCCGGTCGCCTTTCGTGACGATTTTTTCCGTCCCAATCGCAAGCCCCGGGTAGATCGACTCCAGCTGGGAACACACCCAGTTCGTCTGCGTCAGCGCCAGTGCGCTTTGTCGGGTTCCCACTTTGATTCGCCTCATCCATCTTTCCGCCCCTCTATGATGTCTCGGATTGTCCGATCCGCTTCCGCCTCGCGTCCTTCACGCAGCAGCTCCCGCACGTTGGAGCGGACAATCTTGCGCAAAATGTCCGCTCGCGTCTGCTCATCCGCAACCGTTTGCCGCAGTCGGGTTCGGATGGCGGCCAATTTTTCCAGATACCGTTCATATTCCGGGCCAAAATAACCCTCCAGCTCCTCCCGGATCAGCCGGGCCAGCACCGGCCCCGTACCCGATGTGGAGATCGCCACCTGCAGCGGTCCCCGCCGCATCACCGCCGGCAAAATCAGATTGCCGCCGGCCGCCGCATGCACCGTGTTCACCAAGCGGCCTTCCGCATCGGCTTCTTCCACCACTTGCCGGTTGACCGTCAGGGAGTCGGTCGCGGCGATCGTCAAAAATGCGTCTTTTGCATCCCCCGGTTGGTACGGCCGGGCCACGTACTCGATTGTCCCGTCCGCGGCAAGCTCCTCCAATCCGGGCGTCAAGGCGGGCGATACGACTCGCACCCGTGCCCGGCAATCCAAAAGCGACCGCACTTTCCGCTCCGCCACCTGGCCGCCGCCGATCACCACGCACAGCCGGCCGGCCACATCCAGGAACGCGCCAAAAAAAGGTTTGTCCATCATCCGCCATTATCTCCAATGATGGAACCCGGAAAAAAATTGTCCCACGATCAAATAGTTGATCACAACCCCGAGAAAAGCGGTGATGTTGATCCAAGCCAATTTTCTGCCCAACCATCCGGCCGACACGCGCAGGTAAAGGTAAATTCCGTAAATCACCAGCAGTGCGACCGACACGAGCGGCTTAGGATCCAAAATCAGCAGGTGCTGGAAGCGCGCATGATACCAGATCGCGCCCAGAATCATCGCGATCAAAAGCAGCGGAAAGCCGAACATCACCAACCGGTAGGAAAACTGTTCCAGTTGATCGAGCGCCGGCAGCCGCCGGAACAAATCGTTCCAGCGTTTTTCTTTCAGCAATTTTTCCTGGATCAGATACATGATCGAAAAAATCGTCGCCAGCAAAAAACAGGCGTAACTGAGAAACGCCATCGCGATGTGCAGCACCAACAGATCCCCCTGCAAGGAAGCGGACAGCGACGTCGCCCCCTTGTCGGTGAACGTCACGAACGCCACCACCGCAAACCCGACGACGTTCGTGAAAAACGTGAACAGATCGATTTTATAGAAGAAGTTGATCACCAACGAGAACGTGATCAGAATCCAGGAAAAGAAGATCATCGTTTCGAACGTTGTGATCACCGGTACATAATTCAATTCGAGCATCCGCAACACGAAAAACACCGACTGGATGACCCAGACCGCCGACAGCAGGACGAACGCGGTGCGGTTCACCTTTCGGTTGGGTTGGATAAAATCGACGAAATACAACAAGACAGCCACCGCATAGATGAACGTCATCACATCGTACAGCAGGACACTTCCCTGCATCGCTCTGTCCCCCTCATCGCAACAGGCTGCCAACCCAGTTGGCTTCGACTGGAGCCTGTTTCGGAGTCGTTTTATAAGATGCGCCCGAGCTTGCGGCGGAACCGGACTTTTGCAGATGCGGCTGCTTTTCCCCCTCCGGCTGCGGCGAAGCAGTTTGCTTCAGCGGTTCGGTTCCCGCCTGCAGCCCAAAGATGCGGGAGAAAACCTCCAGGTACAATTCGGCCTGCGGCTCCGCCGCCATCTCCTTGATCTGCCGGATCGGCTCATGCAGCATCTGATTGATCATATGCATCGTGTGTTTCTGAATCTGCCACAATTCCCGTTCGGTCAGGTTCGGCAGCTTGTTTTGCAGGCTTTCCATCGCCGCCTGCTGGATATCCCCCGCTTTTTTCTGGACAGCCTGAATCAGCGGGATGGCCGCCCGCTCCGTCTGCCACTGTTTGAACGCCACCAGTTCCTGTTCGATAATCACGCTGATTTTTTCCGCTTCTTTTTTGCGTTCCTCCAGATTGGCAGCAATCACACCCTCCAGATCGTCGATGTCATACAGGAACACATTGTCCAGCTTGTTGATCTCCGGATCCAGGTCGCGTGGCACCGCGATGTCGATCAGGAACAGCGGCCGGTAGCGGCGCTGCTTCATGACGGCTGCCACCTGATTCTTGGACACCACATAGCCTTCCGCCCCGGTCGACGAGATGACGATATCCGCCTCTTTCAGGGCCAGGTCGATCGATTTCAGTTCAAGCGCGTGGCCCTCAAACTTGTCCGCCAACTCCTTCGCCCGTTCGAACGTGCGGTTGACCACCAACACCCGGCGAGCGCCGGATGCGAACATGTGCTTCGCCGTCAGCTCGCTCATTTTTCCGGCGCCGATGATCAGAACGGTCTTGTTGTCCAGCTCCTCAAAAATTTTTTTGGCCAGTTCGACAGCCGCATAGGAGACGGACACCGCGTGGCGGCCGATTTCCGTCTGGGAATGGGCTTGTTTGGCGAGCGTGACCGCCCGTTTGAACAGGTTGTTAAACGTCGGGCCGGTCACCTTCAGCTCCTGTGCGTGCAAGAAGGCGTCCCGCACCTGCCCCAAAATTTGCGTCTCCCCGAGCACCATCGAATCAAGACCGCAGGTGACGCGGAACAGATGACGCACCGCTTGATCATCCACATGCGTATATAGATACGGCAAAAACACCTCACGGTCGATGCCCGAGGCGTCCGCCAGAAATTGTATGATCGCTTCCCGTCCGAAATCGGGCGCATCGGTCACCGCATATACTTCGGTGCGGTTGCAGGTGGACACGATGACCGTTTCCAGCAGTTCGTCCGCTTCCGCAAGCTGCTGCAAGGCACCGGATAACACCTTGTCCGATACGCTGAACCGTTCCCGGATTTCGACCGGGGCGGTCCGGTAATTCAGACCCACCACGACAATATTCATGGATCCCACTCCGTTTCAAAAGAAAAAAGCCACTCGATGTTCGGCGCGAGTCGCCGAAAGACTTCGGCATGGTCGCCGGACCTAGCTGCCCGGCCTCCGTCGTGTTCGGCGTGAGTAGCCGAACGGCCCTTTCTGCCGCAAATGGTTCTCTCCAAAGGGATCGTTTCGACCTATTATACCACTAAACTGTCGAAATCTGAAAGCAAGCCCCTGGCAACCGTTTGACAACTTTATGACGCCTGCCCGCCCGTCCATTCACCAACTTTGGGCGGCTGCATACGATGGGTATCATGCATCCCACCGGACACCGACTGATTGGCGCGCCATGGGCACTGCCACGGAATGACGGATCCCGACGATCCACAGGCGGCCGGCCTGGCCGCTTTAAGGCCCCGGCCTGCGTTTTTCAAGCGCAATTGCCGTCCAGCTGACCAGGTCTCATTAAGGCTTCGAGCCTGTGTTTCCCAAACCAGTTGCCTTCCAGCCGGCGCGCAACGTGCCGGGTGTCCGTTTGCTGAGCTACGAGAAGGAGGTTATGGACAAGTGAAATGGAAAACGATTGGCGGTCTCTTCCTTGCAGGAGCGCTTGTGCTCGCTTCTGCCGGATGCGGCTCCCAACCTGCGGCTGAAAAAACGAACATCCGGCTGACCGAGGTGATCCGCTCCGTCTTTTACGCACCGCAATACGTCGCGCTGGAAAAAGGATTTTTCAAGGAACAGGGGGTGGAGGTGGAACTGACCACCGCCTGGGGCGGGGATAAGGTGATGACGGCGATTCTGTCGGGCCAGGCGGACATCGGGCTGGTGGGCGCCGAAACGACCGTGTTCGTCAACCAGCAGGGGGCGCCGGAGCCGGTCGTCAATTTTGCCCAACTGACGCAGCGGGACGGCAGTTTTTTGGTGGCAAGACAGAAAATCGACAATTTCAACTGGCCGATGACCAAAGGCAAGTCGATCATCGGGTCCCGCAACGGTTCGATGCCGGAAATGGTGAGCGAATTCGTCCAACGCAAAAACGGCGTCAACCCGAAAGTCGACAACCGGATCATCCAAAACATCGCATTCGATAACCAGACGGCTGCCTTTGCATCGGGCACTGGCGATTTTTACCAAGCGTTTGAACCGGCCGCCTCGATTCTGGAAAAAGAAGGTAAAGGGTATGTCGTCGCTTATTTTGGGGAAGACAGCGGCAAGCTGCCGTATACCGTGTTTATGGCAAAAGAAAGTTTTATCAAGGCAAATCCCAACACGATCCAGAAGTTTACGAACGCCATCCAGAAAGCGCAAAATTGGGTACAAACCGCCAGCCCGCAGGAAATCGCCGATGTGATCGCCCCCTACTTCCCGCAGGTTGACAAAGACATCCTCGCCCGTGTCGCGGACCGTTACAAAAAAGCGGACGCCTGGGCAAAAGATCCGATCATCGACAAGGAAGAATGGGACAACATGCACGAAGTGATCCGGCAGGCGGGCGAACTGAAAACCCCCGGCCCGTATGAAAAACTGGTGAACACCACATTCGCGGAAAAAGCAAAACTGCAGGTGAAATAAAACGGGCCCGCCGGCAGCCCCACACAGCCGGCGGCTTTATCTCTGGCCGATTACCGGGTCCGTTTTAGCTCGATCGTTTCCGTCGCACCGTTCCACTTCACAGTGGCTTTCACCACCTGATCGGAAGAAAGCGACTCAGGAGGAGAACTGTACGCCCCTTCGAAAACGATCAATCCATTTTCGGATAATTTCTGACTTCCGCCAAGCGTTCTTCGATTCATTTCAAACGAAAAATCCACGACTCCAACCGTCTTACTGTCTGTTCCTTTATAACGCAACGTGACAACCGTTTTGTCCTGGTTCCCTGTTTGGGAATCCAGATTGTACGTTGCGGACCAATGTTCGCTCTCCCCCGCAAACGTCGCATCATGCTTGGTCGAGCAGCCTGCTGTGAGAACCAGCGAGAGAATGCACACAGATACGAACGGCAAGAATCCCCTCATAGTAACACCCTTTACATTTTGTTTATTTTTTACAAGCCAACAGAGCCTTCCCGAATTTGAGAAGGCTCTACCATTTTAATAGGCACTTAGACCAAATCTCTTTTCTAAATGCAAGTGCCAACTGCTACCGCCTCTAGAAAGAGTTAAGTCAACATATCCTCTCTGCCCCATAGTCGGAGCTTCGACAACTCCATAGGTTCGCCAGTAGGGCCAGGAGTATTTCCCGTAGGTTTCCGTTGTGTCTTCAACATGATCGTTAACAAAACCTCCTGTGGTTGTATCTCCTGTCAATAGCGGATTAAAACTCCCCAAAAAAATCGCGCTCAATTCCCCACAAACAGCGGATTCAGTTCCCCAAAATCATCGCGCATCTTTCCCCAGACATATGTTCGGTCTATGCGGTCACCTCCTCCTTCAGCGCATGTGTCACCCCGGCGCGCAGCTTGTCCTTCATTCGGTAGCTGTTGCCGCGGATGTTGATGGTGGTGGCGTGGTGTAGGAGCCGGTCGAGCAAGGCAGAGGCCAGCACCTGGTCACCGAACAGTGTCCC
>NZ_AQXL01000115.1 GCF_000376225.1 Effusibacillus pohliae DSM 22757 | reverse complement strand
GGGGCGAATCAAGGAGAAGCGGCAGGAGAAGATGCGCAGCCTGGTGGCGTAAGAAGATATCCACATCTGGATCCTCCTCTTCCAGCGTCCATCCACAGAACGGATTTTGTGGATAACGGGATTCGTGCGCCCTTTTACGATCCATCCGTGTGGATTTGGCGGGAGGGCTTTTCACCCGTGCGGTTGAAATCGACTTCTCAACAGCTCTGAGCGATACACCTACTGTAAACATGGAACAAAAAAGGGCACATCGCAAAAAGCTTGTAAGAGTTTTCGCTTGACGCGGGCAGTTAGGATCGATAAAATAGTAGTGTTGTTTAAACCGCGTTATCCCACTAGCCCCGGTTTAAACTGTCAAGTTAGGAGGAAATTCCATGCGTACGACATACATGGCCAAACCAAACGCTGTGGAACGGAAATGGTACATCATCGACGCAGCAGGCAAAACGGTCGGCCGTCTGGCGACCGAAATCGCTACGATTCTGCGCGGTAAACATAAACCTGAATTCACTCCGCATGTGGACACCGGTGATTTTGTCGTTGTGGTCAATGCGGAAAAAGTAGTCTTCACCGGCAAGAAACTGCACTCCAAAATCTATCGCCGTCATTCGTTGTATCCGGGTGGTCTGAAGGAAACGACCGCTGCTGACATGCTGAAAAACAAACCTGAACGGGTGCTGTTCTTGGCTGTCAAAGGGATGCTGCCGAAAAACAGCCTGGGTGCCAAGATGCTCAAGAAGCTGCGCGTCTACGCGGGACCTGAGCATCCGCACAGCGCACAACAACCGATTCCTTGGGAATCTAAGAACTAATTGAAGAGGAGGTTGGCCCTGTGGCTCAAGTACAATATTGGGGTACCGGTCGTCGCAAACATTCCGTGGCACGCGTGCGGCTCGTACCGGGTGATGGCAAAATTATCGTCAACCGTCGCGATATAAACGACTACTTCGGTCTGGAAACGTTGAAAATGGTCGTCAAGCAACCGCTCGTTCTGACCGAGACGCTCGGTAAATATGACGTGCTGTGCAACGTGCGCGGCGGAGGCATATCCGGACAGGCGGGCGCGATTCGGCACGGGATCGCCCGCGCTCTGTTGAAAGTCGACGGGGAACTGCGTCCGGCGCTGAAGAAAGCCGGTTTCCTGACCCGCGACCCGCGCATGAAAGAACGGAAAAAATACGGGCTCAAGGCGGCTCGCCGGGCGCCGCAATTTTCGAAGCGCTAACCGGCGAACGGTGGCAAGCGGACACCCTCTTTTGCGGGGGTGTCTTTTTATTTGCCCAGGAATCGTTTTTCCTGCTTGTCATATACATGTGAAAGGGCGAGGTAGACAAGGGGGAACCAGCATGATGGTATCGAACGATTGGCGCAAACTCTCGATTGTGGCCGGTTCGCTTGCGATTTTGCTGTTTGTGGTGAATTTGCTGGCCGCTGACGCACCGATTGCAAAATTGTGGAGCTTCAGTGCCCCTCTGTCCGGGTATACGATCGTGGTCGATCCCGGCCACGGCGGACCGGACGGCGGGGCGGTGGCACCGGATGGAACGATCGAAAAAACGATCGCCTTATCGGTCGCTCAGTATCTGCGGGATTATTTGCAGCAAGCGGGCGCCTATGTGATCATGACGCGGGATGACGACCACGATCTGGCGAATCCCGACACAAAAGGATACAGTCGGCGTAAAGCGGAAGATCTCAAAGCGCGGCTGATGATGATTCGTGACCACAAGGCGGACCTGTTCTGTTCGATCCACCTCAACTCCAATCCGGCAGGCGGCCGAGGCGCGCAAGTGTTTTACGACACGGAACTGGAAGCCAGCAAACAGTTGGCGCAAGCGATTCAGCAGCAATTTCAAAAAGAACTCAACAGCAAACGCCAGATCGAACCGCAGGATGATCTGTATCTTCTGCGCCACGCCCACATTCCGGCGGTGTTGGCGGAGGTCGGATTTTTGTCCGATGCGGAGGAACTGCCCCTGCTGAAACAAAAGTCCTACCAGAAAAAGATCGCCTATGCGATGTACCAAGGCGTGCTCGAGTACATCGCCAACTCGCAAACGCTCCGATAAACCGGTTTGTGCGAATCCACAAACGGGATTTGTGGTGCCGGTCCCATAAACCGCTGGTACCCAGTCATGAACGGAGAGGGTTGGGTTTGTGCGAATCGGGCGAACAAGGTAAAATGAAAGGGAGGTGATTCCGGAATGGTTACGGAACAAGCAATTTGGGACGCATTGCGCAAAGTGGAAGATCCGGAAGTGCATCGCAGCATCGTCGACCTGGGCATGGTCAAACGGGTCGACGTGAAAGAGGACCATGTAATGGTCGAAGTGCTGCTGACCGTATCCGGATGTCCGCTTCGGAATAAAATCGACCAGGATGTTCGCGCGGCTCTCGCATCGGTGCCGGGGGTCGGGTCTTATGATGTGATTCTCAGCACCATGTCGGACGAAGAACGCCGCCAATTTGCCGCGAAAGTGCGGACGGGCCAGGCCGATCCGCTGCAGATCGCGGGGCAACCGGAGGTGCCGCCGCTCCTGCGGCCCGATACAAAGACTGTGTTTATCGCGGTCGCGTCCGGAAAAGGAGGCGTCGGCAAATCGACAGTTACGGCCAATCTGGCGGTTGCGCTGTCTCGCCTCGGCTACCGGGTGGGCGTGATCGACGCCGACATTTACGGATTCAGCATTCCGAGCATCTTCCAACTGGGAGATCGCAAGCCGGCGTTGGTCGACAATCTGTTGATGCCCGTTCAGCAGGACGGCGTGAAGATCATGTCGATGGGATTCTTTGTGCCTGACAACAGTCCGGTTGTCTGGCGCGGTCCGATGCTCGGCAAGATGCTACGCAACTTCTTTGCGGAGGCCTACTGGGGTGAACTGGACGTGATGCTGCTCGATCTGCCGCCGGGTACTGGGGATGTTGCGCTTGATGTGCACACCCTGTTGCCGAAGAGCAAGGAAGTGATCGTGACGACGCCGCAGGCGAATGCCGCGGAGGTGGCGGCCAGGGCGGGCACGATGGCGATCAAAACGAACCACGAGATCCTCGGCGTGATCGAGAATATGTCCTACTTTGAAATAAACGGCGAAAAGCATTATATATTCGGTAAAGGCGGCGGCGAAAGATTGGCCCGTGAGCTGCGGACCGACCTGTTGGGCGAAATTCCGTTGGGCGTGGCAACGGCGTCTGGCAGCGGAATCTTCCCCAGCGGCAGTCCACAAGCCTGGATTTTCCAATCCATTGCCGAGACGATTGCCAAGAAAGCGGGACTGCCGGCCATTTCGTGGAATAAAGCCTGACAGGTTGGCGGGCGTTCGAATGGGTCATGCTGGCAGCCGGCAGCTGTTCGCTGATAAAACAGGCCCCCTTGTCAAGGGGCCTGTTTTATTGATCTTCCTTTTTCTCTTCTTTGCCGCTTTCCTTTTCCTTTTCCTTTTCCTTGTCCTGGCCGCCCTCCTGCTCCTTCTTCTTGGTTCTTCCTTCTTCTTTCTTTTGTCCCTGTTCTTCCGCGCCCATCTTTGAAACACCCGCTCCCGAACGAATCGCTTCCTTTACAACATCCATGAACACCAGTTTGAATTCGGGGTTTTGCAGGGACTCGGCCATCATTTTCATGACTTGCTGGCGGTATTGGGGCGATTGCATGACGGACAGCATCATTTGCTGATAATCGGGACTTTTCATCAGGGCCAGCATCGACTGCTGGTATTCCGGATCTTTCATCAATTGTTTCAGCATCGTTTCATGTTCTTTTTTCGCCGTTTTCACCATCGTGGCGGCGAACTGCGGGTCTTTCATCTGTGCTTCCAAAATCCGCTTCTGGGTTTTTTCATCGTTCAACGTTTTGACGATCGCGGTTGTCATATCGTGGTCGGTAATGACAATCGATTGTTTGAAAGTCGGTTCTTTCACGATATCCTTAAGTGTATCGATTCCTTCTTTGGAATGAAGAATATCCAGCATCATCGCTTTCGTTTGGTTGTATTCCGGTTTCTGCGGGGATGATTGGCCGCCTCCGGACGAACAGGAAGTCAAACCGCTGACGAGGAAGGCAAGGGCCAAGATCGCAATGTAACGGCTCCGAACTCGCATAGAGAGCCCTCCTTTCTGCTTGTTCATAATATGTGTCGGATCGGATCCTCGCATGCCGGCCGCCTGGAGCCAATGTATGGCAGCGATGTCAAGCTGTTTTTTTCAACTGTTTTTGTATATGATGGTCTTGTTATGTGTTGAGGGGAGATTCGCAAAATGACATTGCGCAAATTCGCTTTTATGGTCGGTACAACGGTGGGCCTCGGGATTTTGGTGGGGGCGCTGCACGCGCTGACGAAGATTTTCGCCGATATCGGACTGTTTATCGGCATGCAGGTCGGGGGTTTTGTGTCTGCCACCGCGTTGATGGGGTTTTGGGCGTATCTGACGTTGAATTTTATCGTGAAAGGATTTCTGCCCGAGCGCTTCTGGCGGTGGGTGCAGATGCTGATGGTGGCGATCGTCTATTTTGACCTGATCTACTTGCGGTATCTCACGCAGGGCCAGGGGACGGGGGCGATCTGGCCCTACGTGGGATTTGCCAGCTGGCCGCTCGCCATCGCACTGGCGGTCGCCTGGGTGAAAGCGAAAGTATCCGGAAAAAATGCGTTTGTGCCGGCCCTGTTTTTCCTCTATGTGTTCACGATCATCGAATGGTATGTGGCCCTCAAATCGGGCCAGCCGGGGCTGACGATCGTGATCGGAACGATCCTGCTGGCCTGCAACAGTTATCTGATATTGCTCCTGGGACGAATTCTGCGCAGTTGACGGTTCCTCCGGGTGCATCCTGCGCAGTTGCTCATTCCGTTCTGGTTTTCGGATTGACGCCGCTGATCAGTTCCGACACGGTGACAAACTCGTAGCCTTTGGCACGCAGGCCGTCGATGATCCGGGGCAGCGCCTCCGCCGTTTGTTTGCATGAATCGCTCGCATGGAGCAATATAATATCGCCAGGGTGTGCTTTCGATAAAACGCGGTTGACGATAGTATCGACGCCTGGATTTTTCCAGTCGAGCGAGTCGGTGTCCCACTGGATGACCGTGTAGCCCATGCTGTGCAGTTTCTCGAGCACCCGTTTGTTGAAGTCGCCGTTCGGTGTGCGGATCAGCTTGGTGCGGACGCCGGTCACGTCATAGATGGCATCTTCCGCTTTGCGTACCTGATCGTCAATCCATTCGTTGCTGTACTCGGAAAAATTTTTGTGCATGTGGCCGTGCGATCCGATTTCAAACCCCATGCTCTTGATCCGTTTGGCGATCTCCGGATGCGTGCTGGTCCACGGACCGGACAAGAAAAACGTCGCTTTTTTGACCCCCTTCTCCGCCAGTACGTCAAGCACCGGTCCGGGCGTTTTTTCGCCCCATGAGATATCGAATGTCAGAGCGACGATTTTTTGCTCCGTTTTTACGGAATACACCGCACTGGGGCCGGTCGCTGCGGCGGGGAGGATGCGGGAAGGGTCGGCTTCCGCATACAGGACTCCAACGAACAGCAGCAATGCGATTGCCAGGATGGCGATCCGCTTGCCCTGTTTCCAATGAAACGACCAAATTAGATTCATAAATCACACCTCCGTCACTACACTGTCCATATCGATACATGTCTATGCAAACCGGACGAGGTTATGCGAAGAATGGGGAGGAGCAATGAGACCGTTATCCGTAATTCGACACAATCGAGGTTATATCGGGTTTTCGCTGATCCTGTTTGTGCTGGGGCTGTTGATCGGGGTGGTGTTTTTTGAGACGCTGCACGGCTTTCTGAAACAGTACCTGGAGAAAATCCAGTCGCTCGCAAGCGGAGCCAAGGATGACCACCTGAATCTGGCGTGGCTGATCTTTAAAAACAATCTGCTGGCGTCGTTCGGGCTGCTGGTGTCGGGAATTTTTCTGTCGATCTTTGCAATCAACGGTATCGTCTTGAACGGAATGGTCGTCGGATATGCGCTGGTGCTGATGGGGAAAACGGGCCAGGTGCCGGTATGGGCGCTCGTCCTGTTGGGGATCCTGCCGCACGGGGTGCTGGAGATCCCCGCGTTTTTGCTGGCCGGGGCGATGGGCATCAAGCTCGGCTATATGTGGCTGCGGCCGATCGCCGGGAAGTCGCGCTGGAGCAGTTTCCGCCACGCTTTTGCCGAGACCCTGAATGTGACTCCGGTGATCGTTGGCCTGTTGCTAGGCGCGGCGGCGATGGAGGGGTTTGTAACGCCGGCATTGCTGAAATGGTATATGCACTAGGCGTCAGAGGTAGTAGACGGGAATTGAGAGCGCAATCAAAATCAGGGACGCGTACAACAGCGACGGGTCCCGTTTTGCTTGTTCCCGGGCCGGGTCCACTGCTTCTTCGTCCACGGGCGGCAGGCTGCGGTCTTCGTCCGCTCGCGGCTGGAACGGACGGAAACGGGCCCACAGTTTAAGGATCGGCAGAAAGCCGAAGAATCGCGTCACATAGACGAGGCTGATGCATAACAGCGTCAGGCCCCACAAAAACATCGTATCCGACAGCGCGGGGAAAAAGCCGCGCGGCGAATGTTTGAACAGCCCGACGTAGATCGCAAGGATCGCGGTGATGATGGCGGCGATCCAAACGGGCCGCAGCCATTTTTTACAGGTCATAGATGCTTTCCACCTCGTCCACGTCAAACCGGATCATCTGGTTCTCGCCGTCTTTGCGGAATGCGACCGCATATTCGTCATAGGTGCGGCCCACGAGCTGAATCTCCGTCACGTTGTACTCGTTCCGAAGTTTTTCTTCCAGCAGGCGCAGCGAGCTGGATTGTGCATCTTCACCCATGATCAGTTGGATCGCGATCAGTTGTGTCCATGACAACAGCAGCAGTTCATGATCTTCCATGTCCCATTCTCCCTTCCCCAGTATTGTAACGCGGAATGGCGGAAGAATCCACCGGGAGGAATCCGCCGGCCGATCCAGAACAAAAATGAGGGGGAGGATGCATTGATGAGCGGCCGTGAGACAGAGAGACAGTCTGTCGTTGTTGATTGACGAGCCGTTTTGGCACTGAAAGACTAGCCTCCACGGCATATATTGCACCCGTTCGTGGGAAAATTGGTAGATCCGCAACTGCTATTGTTTGCGCACCGGTCTTCCGATGAGGACAGGATTACGCGGCTGAGTTAATCAACTGGCGACGTCCATCGGTTGCAGATGGGCCGTTCGAGCAGAACCAAACGAAGGGGGAGATCCTTCCGATGAAAAAAACTGTCGCGATTCTCGGGGTGGCGCTTGATCTCGGGCAGGGGCGGCGCGGGGTCGACATGGGGCCGTCGGCCATCCGCTATGCGAACCTGCAGGAACGGATCAACCGGCTCGGATATGAAGTGGTCGATTTGGGCAACGTAAACGTTCCGACGCCCGAATCGCACCGCGTGCAGAACCAGAAACTGAAGTACCTGCCGGAAATCGTAACGGTCTCGAACGAAGTGGCGGAACGGGTGGCTGGCGAGGTCCAGGCCGGGCGGTTACCGATTATTTTGGGAGGTGATCATTCGATCTCGATCGGCAGTGTCGCGGGAGTGGCGAAAGCAGTGCGAAATCTCGGGGTCATCTGGTTCGATGCGCATGGCGATATGAACACGGAAGAGACGACGCCGTCCGGGAACATTCACGGCATGCCACTGGCGGTGTCGCTTGGAATGGGCCATCCCGATCTGACGCAGGTCGCCGGGTTTCAACCGAAAGTACAGGCGAAAAATGTGGTCTTGGTGGGGGCTCGCTCGATCGATCCGGATGAACGGACGCTGATCAAACGATCGGGCATCACCGTGTTTGACATGCAACAGATCGACAAACGGGGGATGTCGGCAGTGATGGAGGAAGCGATTCAGATCGCCTCGCAGGGCACCGATGGCGTGCATCTGAGCCTCGATCTGGACGCGTTCGATCCGCGGGAAGCGCCTGGCGTCGGCACGCCGGTGCTGGGCGGCGTCACTTACCGGGAAGGCCACCTGGCGATGGAGATGCTGGCTGCCGCCAATGTGTTGACATCGGTTGACGTGGTGGAGGTCAACCCGATTTTGGATGTGGAAAATCGGACCGCCCGCGTCGCGGTGGACATGATCTGTTCGGTGCTGGGCGAGACGGTGCTGTGATTATTCCTAGTGCAATCATATTCGGATGCAAACGGGATAGATTTGAGAAGCCTCCATCATCACCTTGGCGGTGGTTTTGGAGGCTTCTTTATTTACAGCAACAAAACCTCAACTTTTGTATTGACGATTGGATCAAAGCGTAGTAAAGTGTAAACAATGAAATGCCGATAATTCAAACTAAAATACTAGGAATTAAAATTCCGCTCGCAAACGGAACGCCTGGCGGCAGCACGCAATATGTTGGTAAAAGGCAGTGCGAACGCCCGGAAGTTCGGGGAAAACGCCTCTTTTTTTTCCTCGCTTGATAAGAATTGCTTATGTTAATCATTTGAATAACTTATACAAGGGAGTGTCAGGGATGATCGAACAACGGGAACTGGTCTTGTCTCCTGAGAAGGTGCGGGAACTGAACGACCAAATGGAGGATTGGGCACCGCAAGAGATTCTGCGTTTTGCGCTGGAGACGATCGACAACATCGCATTCGCCTGCAGCTTCGGTGCGGAAGATGTCGCTCTGATCGATATGATCGTAAATATCAGGCCCGATACCCGGATTTTTTATCTGGATACCGATGTGCTGTTTCCGGAGACGTACGATGTACGGGACCGGATCGTCGAAAAGTACAATCCCAACCTGATCCGCTACAGCCCGCTGTTAACCCTGGAAGAGCAGGCGGAGCAGTACGGTGAGGCATTGTGGGCGTCCGATCCGAATACATGCTGCAACATTCGCAAGGTGGAACCGCTTAAACGGGCACTGGCCGGGCTCGATGCGTGGATCACCGGCATCCGCCGCGAGCAGGCGCCAACCCGGGCGAACGCCGGCGTGATTGAAGTGGACCAGAAGTTTGGTTTGATTAAGGTCAATCCGTTGGCGAGGTGGACCCACAAACAGGTCTGGAAGTACATCATGGAAAATCAGGTTCCGTATAACGTCCTGCACGACCAGGGCTATCCGAGCATCGGCTGCATGCACTGCACGCGGCCTGTGAAACCGGGCGAGGATCCGCGGGCCGGGCGTTGGTCCGGTTTCAACAAAACGGAGTGCGGCCTGCATCAGTAAAAAGGGTGTCCACACCCTTTTGCGCACAGACGGTCCGCAGGTGCAACATCCATGAAAAGAGGGATCGCCCATGCGATCAGATGCCTGCTGACGGTATTTCGGCAGGCGTAACATCCATCAGAAGAGGGTGTGGATAATGGGAATCGAAATGCCCATCGCAGGTTTTATCGTCGGGCTGGTGGTCGGCATGACAGGGATGGGCGGTGCGTTGATCATGACGCCGATCATGATCTTTGTGTTTGGCGTTTCGCCCGCCTTGGCGATTGGTACGGATCTGATCTATTCCTCGGTGACGAAAATTTTCGGCGCGTGGCAGCACTGGCGGCAGAAGACGATCGATTTTGCGGTCGTAAAATGGCTGTCTGCCGGCAGCATCCCAGGGGCATTGCTGGGCGTGCTGATGATCCTGCTGATGCAAAACCATTTTGACACGAAACAGTTGAACAGCGCGATCGGCAAGATCCTTGGCGTTACCTATTTGCTGATTGCGGCTGTCATGGTCTGGCGAATTTTCGGGGGGAAAGGGAGGACGACACGGCCGGACGATGTACAACGTCCGCCGAAAGGCAAATTGGTCGCATTGGGCGCGATCGGCGGATTTGTCGTCGGCATGACGTCAGTCGGCAGCGGAACGCTGTTTATGGCGGTGCTGGCGATGATTTATCCGGTGGCAAGTGCGAAGCTGGTCGGGACCGATATTTTGCAGGCGGTGCTGGTGACAGCTGCAGCCGGACTCGCCCACATGTCGATCGGCAATGTCGACTTGCACCTGGTCGGCAAACTGCTGATCGGATCGATTCCGGGCATCCTGATCGGCAGCCGGTTGACGACCAAAATTCCCGATATGGCGGTTCGCACCGCACTGATGTTGATGCTGTTTTTATCCGGCATGAAATTGTTAAGTTAGGGAGGGGCATTTGGTGACCGATTGGATTGCACCACACGGAGGAACGCTCATCGACCGAGTCTTGCGAGGAACCGAAAGAGATGCGGCACTGGAAAAAGCAAAATCGTATAAACGTGTTCAACTCGACAATTTTGCGCTGTCTGACCTGGAGCTGATCGGCATTGGCGCGTTTTCGCCGCTGACCGGGTTCATGGGACGCGGCGATTACGAGTCGGTGCTCGATACGATGCGCCTGCAAAGCGGCCGTGTCTGGAGCCTGCCGATCACGTTGCCTGTATCGCACGAGCAGGCGGAGGCGATTCGAATCGGCGAACAGGTCGCTTTGGTCGGCGAAGACAAGGTGATTTACGGCGTGCTGGAAGTTACCGAAAAATACTCGCCGGATAAAGAACGGGAAGCCGAAAAGGTCTACCGCACGACCGACCTGCAGCACCCTGGCGTGAAAAAACTGTATGAACGGCCGGGTGTCTACCTGGCGGGGCCGGTCTGGGTCCTGAATCGGAAAGAACCGGCCGAGTTCAAGGAATTTTACCTGGATCCGGCGGAAACCCGCGCGCTGTTCCGGGAGAAAGGCTGGCGGTCGGTGGTCGGTTTCCAGACGCGGAATCCGGTGCACCGGGCGCACGAATACATTCAAAAGTGCGCGCTGGAGATCGTCGACGGCTTGTTCCTGAATCCGCTGGTCGGAGAAACCAAGTCGGATGACATCCCGGCGGATGTGCGGATGCGCAGCTATCAGGTGCTGCTGAAAAATTATTATCCGGCAGAGCGCGTAATCCTGGCGGTGTTCCCGGCGGCGATGCGGTATGCGGGGCCGCGGGAAGCGATCTTCCACGCGATGGTGCGGAAAAATTACGGCTGCACCCATTTCATCGTCGGCCGCGACCATGCGGGTGTCGGCAGCTATTACGGAACGTACGATGCGCAGCTGATCTTCCGCGAATTTACCCCGGAAGAACTGGGGATCACGCCGCTCTTTTTTGAGCACAGCTTCTATTGCACCGCATGCGGCAACATGGCGACACCGAAAACGTGCCCGCATGACGAGTCAAAGCGGCTGACGCTGTCCGGCACCAAGGTGCGTGAAAAGCTGCGCAACGGCGAAATGCTGCCGCCTGAATTCACCCGTCCGGAAGTGGCTCGGGTGCTGAGCGAAGGATTGCGGGAGAAGCAGGAAGCGGTTATCGGCTGATGCAACCGGCGTGCAAGAGGAGGATCCATCTTCTTGCGCGCTTTTTCATTTTTTTACAGATCAGGAAGGAAATTAACCAGCCCTGCGGAAGTAATATGATCTGGTGAAACTTTTTGTCCGCTGATTCGTATAAAATCAAACGGAGATTCCGGAGGGCCAGATGGACTTGTTGGAACACAAAATCGTCAAACGAGCGCAAAAAGGGGACCGCATCGCGTTTGCCGAGCTGGTCGAACTGTACAAGGACAAATTGTATAATTTATCGTACCGGATGCTCGGCAATCCGCACGATGCGGAGGAAGTCGCGCAAGAGGCGTTCATGCGCGCCTACATCCATTTGAAAAAATACGATTCCCGCCACAAGTTTTCCACCTGGCTCTTGCGGATTGCCACCAATTGCTGCATCGACCGCCTGCGCAAGAAACAGGCCGACTATTCGCTCGATGCGCCGTTGGATGAAGCGGACGGCGCCGATTTGTATACGATTTTGCCCAGTCCGGATACACTGCCCGATGACCAGGTGGTGATCCGCGAGGCGCGGCTGCAGCTGCAGGCGGCGATCGAACAGTTGCCGCCCGCCTACCGGGCAGTGGTGATCCTGAAGTATGTCGAGGATCTGTCGCTGCAAGAGATCGCAGATGTTCTGTCCGTGCCGGTGTCTACCGTAAAAACCAGGTTGCACAGAGGCAGAGAAGCGCTGCGCGCCCATTTTCGCGAATGACAGGAGGTGCTGGCCGATGGACTGCGGGCATATTCGAAAGAAGATGCATTCGTTTCTGGATGATGAACTGGAACAGACGGAACGAGCGGAAGTCGAGGAGCATATTGCCTTCTGCCCGGCGTGCCGACAGCACTATATGGAACTTGGACGGGTGGTGCAGCAGCTTTCGGCGGCAGAGTGGCTGAAAGCGCCCGCCGGTTTTACGGAAAATTTGCTGTCGGCGATGCGGCGGGAACAGGTGACGCGGCGCAATTGGCGGGTGCCGTTGGTTCGCTGGACCGGTATCGCGGCGGCTGCCGCTTTCCTGTTCAGCCTGGGGGTGTGGTGGGCGATGCCGGACCATTTTTCGGTGACGGCCAATCCGTCCGCCGGGTTGGTGGTGCAAGACCGCAAGGTGATAATCCCGAAAGGGCATGAATATAAAGGGGATCTGGTGATCCACAACGGAGACGTGATTGTTGAAGGAAAAGTGGACGGGGATATTATCGCCATGAACGGCCAGATCTACAAACAGGCGGGTGCGGATATTTCCGGAAAGACAGAGGAAATCAATGAGTCGCTGCAGATTTTTGCGTATTACTTGGACAAATTTTGGGCAACCATTCGCAATGCTTTCAAATAAAACTTGCGTTTTGGAAGGAAACCGATTCCCAGGTATCGAATCTTAGGGATAAGGTAGGGACAACCTACAACTAATGACTGGCGAACCGAACAGTAGGTGGCGAGATTGCACGGATTTTTGGACGTAATCAGCCAATTTAAAATCACCGACGCGCTTGACATATTGATCGTGGCGTTTGTTTTGTACCGGATGATTCTTTTGATTCGGGGCACCCGGGCCGTCCAACTGTTAAAAGGGGTCTTTGTTATCCTGCTGATGACCGGGATTTCCAGTTATCTGAACCTGCGTGCCCTCAACTGGATCCTTGACAAGACGCTGACGATCGGCTTGTTTGCCATCCCTGTCGTATTTCAGCCCGAGCTGCGCCGCGCTCTGGAACAACTGGGGCGTGGCGGCTTTTTTTCCCGTTCGTTCGTGTTGCCAAAGACGCAGGAGGATGAGGCGGATGTCCGCCGGATCATCAACGAGCTCGTGAAGGCCGCTTCCGTCTTGTCGAAAAACAAGATCGGGGGCTTGATCGTGATCGAACGGGAAACCGGGATCGCCGACGTGATGGAAACCGGGATCCCGATCGAAGCGCTGGTTTCGGCCGAACTGCTGATCAATATTTTTATCCCGAACACGCCGTTGCATGACGGGGCGGTGGTGATTCGGGGCAACCGGATCGTGACGGCGAACACGTACCTGCCATTGTCAGACGATCCGAATCTGGAGCAGGAACTGGGGACCCGTCACCGGGCGGCGATCGGCATCACGGAGAATTCAGACGCCATCTCGATCGTCGTCTCGGAGGAAAAAGGGTATGTTTCGCTGGCGGTCAACGGCAAAATCATTCGCAACATCGATGATCAGACGCTCCGTCAAATGTTGACAAGCCACCTGATGCCGCAAAAAACAGGAACGTTTGCGTTCTTCGGGCGAAAAGCGGAGGAGAAATGATGGACTCATTTCTGCGAAACAACAATCTGGTGCGATTGATCGCATTCGTCTTGGCCGTCATGTTGTGGCTGGTGGTCCGCGGCGGCCCGGATCTGCCGGAGGCCCCCGCCTCGGTAGGCCGGATCAGCGAGACGATTTCCGGAACGCCGGAAGTGCTGGTCGACAAGGAGCGGGTCACGCTGGTCGGCGAACCGCCGGAGGTCACGGTTCGCATTTACGGTGACCGGCTGGCTGTTTGGCAGGCGAAGATGCAGGTCAACAAAATCAAATTTGTGGTGGACGCCAGGAACTACGGGGAAGGGGTGCATCAGGTTCCGGTGCAAGTGCAGGGGCTGCCGCCCGGCGTTTCCTATGAACCGCACAACGTGTCGATTCGGCTGGAAGCGAACGTGCGGCGGGAGTACAAAGTGGAGCTGACGGTCGAAGGTGCACGGGCTCCGTCGGCGATCGAGGGACTGCGAGCACAGCCGGCGGAAGTGACGGTTGTCGGTCCGGCCTCTCTGGTGGAACAGGTGCACCAAGTGCAGGCCCGCGTACCGGCGCAAGCGTTGGAATCTCCCGGCACCGAGCATACGGTAACGGTTCATGCGCTGAACGATAAAGGAAAACCGCTCGAGCTGACGATCCAGCCGAAAACGGTCGATGTGGTCTATCAACCGGTCATTCAACAAAAAACGTTCTCCAAGCTGCAGCCGGAAGTAAAAGGCTTGGAAAGCGGCCGCAAGGCGCTGCTGCCGCAGGAAGGAGTGGCGGTCACGCTGGAAGGCAACCCGGCCGATCTTGCCACCATTCGCCCGGAAACGATCAGGATCGTGGTGGATGTGACTGGACTCGGACCGGGAGAGTACCTGCGGGAGGCAACGGTCACTCTCCCGGCCACCGTCAGGCTGGCCGGAGGCGAACCGCTCCGCGTGCCGGTCAAAATTGTTGCGCAATAAGCACCTGCGAGGTGCTTTCTGTTTTGTCTATTTGACGATGCCGTTTTCATCAACCAGGACGGTTTTTCGCGGGATCCGGGCGGGCGAACGGCAGCGTCTGGAGAATCCTGGTTCTTGCAGGATGTACGGTTCTGTGGGAGAATGTCGATAGTATTCTAGGTACAAAGGAGCAAGTCACTTTGGGACGTTTGTTTGGAACAGATGGAGTGCGGGGAGTCGCGAATACGGAGTTGTCTGCCGAACTTGCGTATCGGCTGGGGCGTGCAGCGGCGTACATATTGACACGTGGAAAGCAAGGCGCCCGGATTGTGGTCGGAAAAGACACCCGGATTTCGGGCGATATGCTGGAAGCCGCCTTGATTTCCGGGATTTTGTCGGTTGGCGTCAACGCGATTCGGGTGGGAGTCGTTTCGACTCCCGGCGTTGCGTATTTGACGCGGACACTGAAGGCGGACGCGGGTGTCATGATCTCCGCTTCGCATAACCCGGTGGCCGATAACGGGATCAAATTTTTTGGCGGCGACGGGTTCAAGTTGTTGGACGAAGTGGAAGCGGAAATCGAATCGCTGCTGGAAGGAGAAGACCGGATGCCGCGGCCCACCGCGGGGGACATCGGGCGTGTGGAAGAGCGGCCTGATGCGGTCGTCCAGTATATCGAATATCTGCAGACGACCGTTCCCAACCGGTTTGACGGCTTGAAAGTCGTACTCGACTGCGGGAACGGAGCGGCGTATCAAATTGCGCCAGAAGTGTTTCGCCGGTTGGGAGCGGAAGTGATCGCCATCCACGCGGAACCGAACGGCGTCAATATCAATGTGAAGTGCGGATCGACCCATCCGGATGTGGTGCGGGAAGCGGTCTTGCAGCACGGCGCCAATGTCGGATTGTCGTTTGACGGCGACGCGGATCGCTTGATCGCGGTGGATGAGCAAGGCCAACTGGTCGACGGCGATTACGTAATGGCGATTCTCGGGCGATCCCTGAAAGCGGCAGGCCAACTGCCCCACAACACGATCGTCACGACCGTCATGAGCAATGTCGGATTTGTCAAGGCGGCGAAGGAACTGGGCATCGATCTGGTGCGCACCGCTGTCGGCGACCGTTATGTGATGGAAGCGATGCGGGAAGGCGGCTACGTGCTCGGCGGCGAACAGTCGGGCCACATTATCATGCTGCAGCACAACACAACGGGCGACGGAGTGCTGACAGCCATTCAACTGACAAACGTGCTGGTGGCGGAAGGAAAACCGCTCTCGGAACTGCGCAGCGTGATGCGCTCCTATCCGCAAGTGCTGGTGAATGTGCGGGTGGCAAACAAAGAGGCATGGGAGCAAAACGATGCCATTCGGCAAGCGATTCGCAGTGTGGAAGAAAAATTGGGGGACGAGGGCCGCGTGCTGGTGCGTCCTTCCGGCACGGAACCGCTGATTCGCGTGATGGCGGAAGGCCCGGATGAACAAACGGTGCGGGAATATGTGAATCGGATCGCCGATGTGGTGAAGAAGGAACTGGGCGCAACGTAATAGTACCGGCAATGCCGGGAGCTGAAACCGGGGGCTGGGCTGCCGGCCCCTCGTTTCACTGCCCTTGCTCTTGATCCGGCATTGGTGCAGGCAATTTGGCGACCGGTCGAATAAAATAGGAATATCCTTGAGGGAGGTGATGTGGCAGGGAGCAGCCGCGAGATAGACAAAACCGATTTTGGCAAGGGAAGGAGGATCGCAAGCGAGAAAATAGTTGCAAGCGCCTGGGCTGCAGCATCGTCTGCAGTTGACGCGGAGGAGGTTTAGCGAAAGGTTCGGCGGGTGCCTCCCGGCAGCTTTGCCCTCTGCCGAAAAGAAGTGTTTGAAAACCGGTGGGTGACCGCCGGGACAAGAACACCTCAAGGGTGGTTCGGGAACGTTTGATTTTCCTGAGTCGTTTTGACTCATCTCGATACAGCAGTTGTGTGTTCCGCTCTTCAGTTGCAAAAGCGGGCTGATTTTGCATTGTCAAATTTGGGAGGTAGTCATTTCCATGTGTGGAATTGTGGGATATATCGGGCATCGGCAAGCGCAAGACGTGTTGATTCACGGACTCAGCAAATTGGAATATCGCGGCTATGATTCGGCTGGTATCGCCGTGTTTGACGGCGGCTCGATTCAACTGCAAAAATCGGTGGGACGCCTGGCCACGTTGGAGGAGCGGGTGAAAGGCCACGCGGTGCTGACTGGTTCCCAGGGCATCGGTCATACCCGCTGGGCGACGCACGGTCGTCCGTCGGATGATAACGCACATCCGCATATGGATGAAGCGGGACGTTTCGTGGTTGTGCACAACGGGATTATCGAAAATTATCTGGAACTGCGCGAGGAATTGACTGCGAAGGGGCACAGGTTCCAATCGGAGACCGACACGGAGGTGGTCGTGCACCTGATTGAGGAGCTGTACAACGGCGATTTGTTCAAAACGGTCGTGCAGGTGTTGAAACGGATCCACGGCGCGTTCGCGCTGGCCATCATGGCGCAGGATGAGCCGGGCAAGCTGATTGCGGTCCGCAAGCAAAGCCCGCTGGTGATCGGGCTCGGGGAGGGCGAAAATTTCATCGCGTCCGACATCCCGGCCATCCTCGAATACACCCGTAAAACCTACATCATGGACGACGGGGAGATCGCGGTGTTGACGGCTGACGGGGTGGAGTGTTTCACATTTGAAGGCAACCCGATCAGCAAGGAAGTGTTCAATGTCACGTGGGACGCGATGGCGGCTGAAAAAGGCGGCTACGAGCATTTCATGCTGAAGGAAATTCATGAACAGCCCCGTGCCATCCGCGATACCCTGACGGGACGGATTTCGGAAGACGGGCAGCGGGTGGTGCTGAAGGAACTGAACTGGCGGCCCGAACTGGCGGGAGCGATCGACCGCATCCATATCGTGGCATGCGGAACGTCCTGGCACGCCGGGCTGGTCGGCAAAGAGGTGATTGAAAAATTGACGCGGATTCCGGTCGATGTCGAGATCGCATCCGAATACCGGTACCGCGATCCGATCCTGACGGAAAATACGCTGGTGATCGTCATCTCGCAATCGGGCGAAACGGCTGATACGCTTGCCGCTTTGCGGGAATCGAAGCAGCGCGGAGCACGCGTTCTGGCCATCACCAACGTACTCGGTTCCTCCGTCAACCGGGAAGCGGATGACACGATCATCACGATGGCCGGCCCCGAGATCGCCGTGGCATCCACCAAGGCATATACAACCCAGGTGGTCGCTCTCTACCTGTTCGCTTGCTATCTGGCGCAGGAGCGCGGTTCGGTCGGCGCCTTTCAAGTGCCGCAGATTTTGGCCGAGTTGAAGAAACTGCCGGAGTTGGCGCAAAAGATGCTGGAATCGGCGCCGTCGATCGAACAATTTGCACGCAGGTACGCCGACAAGGAAGATGCATTTTTCATCGGGCGCGGCCTGGACTACGCGGTTGCGCTGGAGGGCGCTTTGAAACTCAAGGAGATTTCCTACATCCACGCGGAAGCGTACGCGGCGGGGGAATTGAAGCACGGAACGCTCGCCCTGATCACCGAAGGAGTACCGGTCATCGCGCTGGTCACCCAAGACGACCTCTACGAAAAAACGGTCTCCAACATCGTCGAGGTGAAGGCGCGCGATGCGTATGTCCTGGGGGTGGCCTGGGAAGGAGACAGTTCGATTCACAAATATGTGGACGAAGTGATCACCATCCCGCGCACGACTCCGTTCCTGGCACCGATCCTGTCGGTCATCCCGCTGCAACTGCTCGCTTACTACGCATCGGTCGCCCGCGGCAACGACGTCGACAAACCGCGGAATTTGGCGAAGAGCGTGACGGTGGAGTAAGAGATTGCGGCAAGTGGAAATTGGTGTTCCCGTAAAATAAAGTTAGCAACTGGCTCAAACTGAACTATAACTGCCCATCGGTTTTCACTGATGGGCATTATTTTCTAAAATACCTTTTCTGTTCCCGGAAACAATAATATTTGTGCAACTCTATAATACATAGCTATAGTTAAAGAATTTTACTCAGTAAACCTTTTTTACAAATCTTGAGATAGACGTATCATATCCCTACATTGTATTCCATTCTCAAATATTTCCTCAGTGTAGTGTCTAATAAAGAAGTCCCTGTCAATTCCAGTTATTCTAAAACCACATTTTTGATAAAGTGCCAGTTGTCCCACACTTGAGTTTCCCGTGCCAATTTCAATCGTTTTATAGCCATGCAATGTTGCATTTTGAATTGCATGAAATACTAACTGTTTCCCTATTCCTTTACCCTGATAATTTTCATCAACTGCTAGATTTACTATCTCAACTGTTTCAGGTCTTGTTGGAAGTAATACATACACTCCGATGACCTGATCATTAACTTCTGCTATAAAGCATTGTCCTCTTTTAATATATCCCTCCACAAGTTTTTGAGAAGGATCAGCTAATAATAATAAATGTAGTGGAAGTGGTTCATTTGAATTCAATTTTCGAATTTCCATGATGTTACTACTTTTTCCACAAATTTTATATAAAATATTCAATTTTATTCAGAGATGTTCTTGTAATTACAATGAATCTAAGGTTCCAGGTTCATGCTGGCACCTTTTGTTTGGTGTCGTGCCCAGAGAAGCGCTTGACATAAAAAAGGAGGCGCAATGCCCCCTTCGCTTATAGAACTTTGGCTGCTCTTGCACAGTCTTCGAAATTGCCTTGATGAGTTCCGTCACAGAAGGGCTTGTTCTTGGAGAGACCGCAGCGGCAGAGAGCAAATTGCTGTTTCGTTTCGAATTTTCTCCCTTCCGCGTCAACCACTTCCACGTTCCCGCTCACAAACAGAGGGCCTTTATCCAGTACCTTAATTGTTACATCTGCCATATGTTCACCTCCTTTCCACATTCCCGCTTTAAGCAAATTCCAGTATCATGTGGCTTAGAGCCCCATATCGGTAGCTTCGGTGCAGAACGCGAGCTTTTCGGCTGGCGTCCCCGCACCCCATCGCGATGAACAGCGGCAAAAAGTGCTCGTAATCCGGCGTTGCCAATTGGGCATGCGGGGCCAGCCTTTTATAGTCAAAGAGAGAAACAGTATCCCACTTCTGAATGTGATCGATCAGCCAATCGTCAAATTTCTCCGCCCATTCATCCGATTCGTGGTCGGCCGAGAAATTGATTGCGCGAAGATTGTGAACGGTGGCGCCGCTGCCGATGACCACAATGTTTTTGTTTTTCAGTGCTGCAATCGCTTGGCCGATGCGATACTGCTCTTCCGGCGGAAGCAACGGATTGACGGATGCGGCGATGACCGGAATGTCCGCTTCCGGGAACATGTGGCGCAAAATCACCCAAACCCCGTGATCAAGTCCCCGGCGAGAATCCCGCCTCACTTCGATTCCGTTGCCTTCAAAAAGTTGGGCCACCTTTGCCGCCACCTTGACCGATCCGCGTGCTGGGTAGGTGATCTCATACAGCTCCCTCGGAAAGCCGCCAAAATCGTAGATCGTCTCATAAGGATCGTTTGTGCTTGTAATGGAAAGCGTGCGGCTGATCCAGTGGGCCGAGAAAACAACAATTGCCGCAGGCGTACCCAAGCTGTGCCCCAATTGCTGCAAATCGCGGGTGTAGCGGTTGTCTTCAATTGCGAGCATCGGGGATCCATGGGCGATAAAAAACGAAGCTGCCATTTTATTTCCCTCTCCCAGCTGTCAATTGAGTGTTGGAACAGTATTACCTCTTTTTATGGGACCATGTACCTGATCCACTTTGTAACCGATTAAAAGGTCTGAGCGCATCTCCCATACTCGAACGCCGCTCCCGTTCAACTTGCGGTCCATAGGCGCTGATGACAGCATCGTGTATGGACACTGCCCGAGCGATGCTTACTGTGTCCGTCTCATCGCCTGTAAAGACTTCAAGTTATCAGGCAGTTGTGTGACGGAAAATCATGAACGAGAAAAGTAATGCCCAGAAACAAACGAAGAACCACTGGGGTAAACTGAGATGCCCTTTTTGATTTCGGAGCAGAATCCATCTCAAATTCACTCCTTATACTATGTCACTTTTAGTTAGTTACTAACATTATATCTGTATGCTAACCCGAGTCACTCACCTTTGTCAAGGGGATATCTAAAAAATCTGAAAAAAATATCCGATCGTGCAATTTTGCCACGCACCGTGGACCACATTGCTCAAATTGGCCCGGCCGATCAAACATGTTGCATCTGCCAACTCCAATCGCCGAATGTAGATGTTTTTACCGGCCAATTTCATAGGATCCCACCTTTTGGTTATTCATAGGTATTCTACCAATCCAAAACAAAAAAAGCCGATCCCCTCGTTGGTTGAGGGGATCGTTTCGTTATAACACGGCAAATTGTTTTTGCAGCGCTTGTTCGGCCGGTACGTACGGGTAGCCGAGATCTCTTGCGACCGCTTCGTAGGTGACGGCGCCGCCCGCCACGTTGACGCCGCGATACAGCGCCTTGTTGTCCTGGATCGCCTGCTTGACGCCTTTGTTGGCGATTTGCAGGGCGTAGGGAATGGTTGCGTTGGTCAAGGCGAGCGTCGAGGTTCTTGCCACCGCACCCGGCATGTTGGCCACCGCGTAATGCACGACGCCGTATTTTTCATAGGTCGGATCGGAATGGGTGGTGACCCGGTCGATCGTCTCGATCGAGCCGCCCTGGTCGATCGCCACGTCAACAATCACCGATCCTTTCGACATTCCCTGCACCATATATTCCTTCACCAGTTTCGGCGCCCGTGCGCCCGGAATCAGCACTGCTCCGATCAGCAGGTCAGCCTTGCGGACCGCTTGTTCGATATTGTACGAATTGGACATCAGCGTCGTAATTCGGCCGCCGAAAATGTCGTCCAGATAGCGAAGGCGATCCGAGTTGATGTCGAGGATCGTCACGCGTGCTCCGGTGCCGAGGGCCATTTTCGCTGCGTTGGTGCCGACCACACCGCCGCCGATGATCACCACTTCCGCCGGCGCCACACCCGGTACGCCGCCCAAGAGAACGCCTTTGCCGCCGTACGGTTTTTCCAGGAACTGGGCGCCGATTTGGACTGCCATGCGGCCCGCCACTTCGCTCATCGGAGTTAACAGCGGCAGGGAACGGTCCTCCAATTGGATCGTTTCGTAGGCGATCGCGATCACGCCCTTGTCCACCAGCGCTTTCGTCAATTCCGGCTCCGGAGCAAGGTGCAAATAGGTGAACAGGATCAACCCTTCACGAAAATAGGTATATTCCTGCGGCAGCGGTTCTTTCACTTTCATGACCATGTCTGCCGTTGCCCAGACTTCCGCCGCCGTATCGAGAATCACGGCGCCTTTTTGGCGGTATTCTTCGTCCGTGAAGCCGCTGCCGAGACCGGCCGATTTTTCAATATACACCTCGTGGCCGTGGCTTTTTAGTGCTTCCACCCCGGCCGGTGTGATCGCGACGCGGTTCTCGTTGTTCTTTATTTCTTTCGGTATCCCGATCTTCATAACGCGTCCCCCTTGATTGAACCTGTAAGCCAAGTATAAGC
The DNA here is from genome assembly GCF_000376225.1 of Effusibacillus pohliae DSM 22757. Lineage (NCBI taxonomy): Bacteria > Bacillati > Bacillota > Bacilli > Caryophanales > Alicyclobacillaceae > Effusibacillus > Effusibacillus pohliae. The sequence goes on along the minus strand of NZ_AQXL01000115.1, from coordinate 34,732 downwards.
GGGGCAGGACCTTTTTTCATTGTTCGTAAAAAAGAAAAAAACGGGCCGGCTTTGTGGAATCCCACAAGCCGTCACCCGTCGAGCGTTTCCGCTTTCAGATCGAGGTAGAGGCTGACTTTCTGGTCCATATCTTTCAGATTGATGCCACCGATCTCGGCGATCCGCGTCAACCGGTAATTCAGCGTGTTCGCGTGGATGTGCAGGCGATCCGCCGCCTCCTTCACATTGCTGTCGCTCGCCAGGAAGACCGCCAACGTTTGCAGCAGGCTGGTGTTATGTTCACGGTCGTACTCCTGCAGCCGCTTGAGATGCGGATTTTCAATCTGGCGCGACCGCTTGTAGTCCGCGATCAACGGCAGGTATCGGTAAAAACCGAGGTCCTCCACATGGTGCAGCGCTTTCGTTTCGGTTGGAAACCGTTTTTTCAGCTGCAGGACGGTCAACGCCTCCTGGTAGCTGGTTTCCACCTTGGTATAATCCTGGTGGAACAGGGAACCGCAGCCGGCTTCGATTGGCGAAACGCGGAAGCGGTCCTGCATTTGCGCCGTAAAATCCCCGATAAAATGGCTGAAATCCTGCTTGTACGAGCGGTCGTTGAGCGGGGAGGCCAGCAGGATCAACTGGTTCCGGTCGACCGCATGGCAGACGATGCGAATCCGCTGGGTGGCGGTCAACAGGTATTGGATTTTTTGCTGCAAGGATTCGCTGATGTCTTCCGTAAACTCGAACACCAGCACCTGGAAGCGGTCGGGCAGCGCCAGCAGCAATTTTTTTGCATGGTCCCGAATCAGCGTGTCGGATTTCAGGTGGCCGGTCAGGAGCTGCCACAGAAATTCCTGATGGCCCGCTTCCTGCTTGCGTTTTCGGACCTGCAGTTGCAACAGCTTGGTTTTCGCCGCTTGCGCCGCTTTTTTTAACTGGTGGAGCGCTTCCTCACTCAGCGGGTGATCCTCTTCCAGCACCCAGATATAACCCAGAATCTCGCTTTTTGTGCGAATCGCTACAGCCACCCGGTTGCCCAGACCCACATCGTGGATGGCGGGGATGCGGATCGGGTTATCGCTGTTTAACAGCTGGGGAATCACGCCGGCCCGCCATAGGCTGTTGATCACTTTTTCCGGGACGCGCCGGCCGATGATGGTAGCGATGCGCGCCGGGTCCGTTTTCGTATCGTGCGAACTGTAGGCCAGCAGCCGATGGTTGGCGTCCTCGATCGTCACCGGGCAGCGGAGCACTTCGCTGATCGTGTCGGCCAACGTTTCCAGGCTGTCAAACGTGCCGTCAAATGGATCTTTTTCAACATCCATGGGGGTTGCTCCTTAACGTGGAATGCAAAATCGTGCGCATTTTGCCCAGAATGGACGTTTTCTTTCATTATATCTTGAAAGCGTTTCCGATCAAAGACGGTTGATCGGCTTGCAGGGCGAAAATCATCGCCGTCCGGATTTACATGCAGTACTGGTTCCGATGTGCCCCACTGGATCTGAGCGCTGTACAGCGCTTATTTGTCGCTCGCGTTCCTGATTGCGGTGGTCGGCTTGATGGCCTACTTCCCCGACACCCGGATCGCCCTGATCGTCGGGCCGATCTGGTCAATCTTGATTGCGTTCTATTACGGGAAGGGGTTCCACTGGAAAGAAACTGAAAAAACCGCCCAGAAAGTGCAAATCAACTGAGCGAATGAAATGAAAATAGCCCGGACGCATCCGGGCTATTTTCATTAATCAATAGACGGGTACAGTTTTGCAGACGGTGGTGTATGCGGGAACGAGCAAGAAGAACAGCACGAAGATGATGAGGAACACGACAGCCCAACGTGTGTAAGCTCCGAAAACGTACACGAGCGTCCCCCCTTTATGGTTTTTGCCGTTCAACCGATCAAGGATCTACAACGGGTGCTGCTGCCGGGCCCGGATAAGCGGGAACGAGCAGGAAGAACAGGACGAAGATGATCAGAAACACCACAGCCCAACGAGTGTACGCACCGAAGATACCGTACATGTAGCTCCCTCCTTGATTTAGTCTACTCTAGTTAATGCGGCATGGCAGACGACCGCCACGTACACTCGTCTAAGACAAACGCGGATCTTTCACCCAAAATTCATCAATCGTTCACACCGCCTTCACCATTTGTTTGTCGCAACCGGCTATACTGAATAGCAGCAGAGGTACGAGAGGAGGAATCGGTGTGCTTTTACGACGTGTACAAACGATTGTCACGAATGCGTATGAAAAATTGGGCTGGTACGGGACGACCTGCCGGGATGAAAAGACGGCGGAAGAAATCGTTGGCACCCTTCGCCAGTTGGGATATGAAGTGCGGACAGAGAAGGAGTCGGGCGTTTGGAAAATTCGTTTTCAACGGCGTTCGCGTTAAAACGGTTTCCAAACGGAACCCGGCTTTTTTTGCTTCGCCTCTGGCATTGGTCAAGATGCTGAATCGCCTGGAAGACGAGGACAAGAAGCGATCTCTCTGCTCTTAAATCACTGTCGCAATCGGGGACTGACTGGAATGGGTGATCGATCCCCCGTCCGCTCCCGCAAAAAACCTGGCGACGCGAGGAGTCAGAAAAATTGTCTCCCCCGTTTTTAACGCCAGTTCGGCATAACGATCGCAACCGATTTCCACTTGCATTGCATCGCCTGTGTCGCATCTTGCCACATCCAACCGGATGACCGCGCCGAAATGGCGGACGCGCCGGATCACCGCTTTGATACTGACCGGACTTGACGCATGGCGCGATACATCGAACTCGTGTGGTCTTGTATAGCCGACAATTGATGGGTCGTGCGGATTCGGCTGCACCCGGTTGACTCTGCCGAGAAAGTGTAAAACAAACGGATTGACCGGGTGGTGATACACTTCCTCCGGGGTGCCGACCTGTTCGATTCGTCCATTGTTCAAGATCACCACGCGATCGGCGATTTCCAGCGCTTCTTCCTGATCGTGGGTGACAAATAGGCTGGTGATATGAAGCTGGTCATGCAACTGCCTCAGCCACTGGCGCAGATCCTGGCGCACCTTGGCGTCCAAGGCACCGAACGGTTCGTCGAGCATCAGCACTTTCGGTTCGATGGCCAGCGCCCGCGCCAGGGCCACCCGTTGCCGCTGTCCGCCGGACAGTTGGGCGGGATATCGGTTCTCCAGCCCTTTTAACTGGACAAGCTGCAGCAGTTGATCCACTTTCTCGTGAATCTCAGCTTTTGATGGCCGTTGCTTGCGCGGCAGGACCTGCAGTCCGAACGCGACGTTTTGAAAAACGGTCATGTGCCGAAACAAGGCGTAATGCTGGAATACAAACCCGACCTTCCGCTCCCGGACGCTTCGTCCGGTCACATCTTCCGCGTCAAAATAGATTTGCCCCTGTTCAACCTTTTCCAACCCCGCAAGCAGCCGCAACAAAGTTGTTTTGCCCGACCCGGACGGCCCCAGCAGGGCGCATAACTGTCCGCTGGGAATTTCCAGGTCGATCTCTTGCAGGGCGGCGAATGTCCCGTAGGTTTTACTGACTTTCACAACCTGAATGCTCATCTTCGATTCTCCCCTTTTCCATTAACCATGCGAACGGTTCAATTGTTGTTTGCCTTTCCACTCCACAACGCTTTGCGCGACCAGCGTCAGCAATGCCAGCAATGTCAGCAGGGAGGCGGCGGCGAAAGCGGCCGTAAACTTGTACTCGTTGTACAGAATCTCGATATGCAAAGGCAGCGTGTTCGTCAAGCCGCGAATATGACCGGAGACGACCGAGACGGCTCCAAATTCCCCCATCGCCCGGGCGTTGCACAGAATCACTCCGTAGAGCAGGCCCCATTTTACGTTGGGAAGAGTGACGCGAAAGAAGGTTTTCCAACCGTTTGCCCCGAGCGACAGAGCGGCTTCTTCCTCGTCTTTTCCCTGTGCCTGCATGATCGGGATAAGTTCGCGGGCGACGAACGGAAACGTGACAAACAGCGTGGCAAGGACGATTCCCGGTACCGCAAACACAATCCGGATGCCGTGGGCGGCGAGCCAGGGGCCGAACAGTCCCTGCCCGCCGAACAGCAGCACGAAAATCATACCGGAGATGACGGGCGACACGGCAAACGGCAGGTCGATCAGTGCGAGTAGCACATTTTTTCCGACAAAATCAAATTTCGCGATCAGCCAGGCGGCGGCGATGCCAAACAGCAGATTCAAAGGGACTGTGATCGCTGCCGTCAGCAGCGTCAAGCGGATGGCGGCCAATGCTTCCGGTTGTGTGATGGCGGCGAAATAGGCGTCCGCTCCTCTTTTCATAGCCTCGGCAAAAATCGAGACGAGCGGCACGACCAGAAACAGTCCCAGAAACGCCAGCACGATGGCGATCAAAACTCCCCGCATGAGCCGATTCATCAAAGGCAAATCCCTCCTCCCGCTCCGGAATAACGCTTGTGGCTGTACCATTGCAACAGATTGATCGACAGCAGAATGGCAAAAGATGCGACGAGCATCACCAGCGCGATCGCCGTTGCTCCCGTGTAGTCAAACTGCTCCAATTTCGCCATGATCAACAGCGGGGCGATTTCCGTCTTCATCGGCATGTTGCCGGAGATAAAGACAACCGATCCGTACTCGCCGACCCCCCTCGCAAACGCCAGCGCGAATCCGGTCAGGATGGCCGGGACCAGCTGCGGCAGAATCACACGCCGGAACGTTTGCAGCTGGTTGGCTCCCAACGTGGCGGCCGCTTCTTCCAACTGGCGGTCAAGGTCCTGCAGCACCGGCTGCACGGTTCGCACGACAAACGGCAGGCCGATGAAGGTCAGGGCGATCACGATCCCAAGCGGTGTGAAGGACGCTTTGATCCCGAGCAGTTGCAGGTAGCGCCCGATCCAGCCGGAGGGAGCGTACAGGGTGGTCAGGGCGATACCCGCAACGGCGGTGGGCAAGGCGAACGGCAAATCGACCAGTCCGTCGATCAGCCGTTTGCCGGGAAACGTGTAGCGGGCCAACACCCAAGCGATTAAAACGCCGAATACCAGATTGATCAGCGCTGCGACCAACGCGGCGCCGAAGCTGAGCCGGCAGGCGAGCAGCACGCGCTCGGCCGTGACCAGCGACCAGAACCGATCCCAGCTTAGGGTGGACGTCTTGAGCAACAGGGTGGCGAGCGGAATCAGCACGACCAGGCCGAGATAGGCGAGGGTGAACCCGAGCGACAACCCGAACCCCGGCAGGATGCTGTGTGGTTTCAGCGCTTTTTGCATGACGGCCACTCCTAGGGTTTGTAGATTTGATCAAACACGCCGCCATCGGCAAAATGGGTCCGATGCGCTTTGTCCCAACCGCCAAACAACTGATCGATCGTAAACAGCTCCAGCTTGGGGAATTGGGCGGCGTACTTGTCTGCGACCGATTTCAACTGCGGGCGATAGTAATGTTTCGCCGCGATTTCCTGGCCCTGTTCCGAGTACAGGTACTGCAGGTATGCTTCCGCTACCGCCCGCGTGCCGCGCTTATCGACCACCTTGTCGACCACGCTCACCGGCGGTTCGGCGAGGATGCTGACCGAAGGCACGACAATTTCAAATTTGTCTTGTCCCAGTTCCTTGACCGCCAGCAGTGCTTCGTTTTCCCAGGCGATCAGCACATCGCCGATGCCCCGTTCGACAAACGTGGTGGTAGCGCCGCGGGCTCCCGAATCGAGCACCGGGACATTTTTGAACAACCGGCTGACGAACTGTTTGGCGGCCGCTTCATCCCCATTGTTTTTGCGGAGGGCGTATCCCCAGGCGGCCAGATAGTTCCAGCGGGCGCCGCCTGATGTCTTGGGGTTCGGGGTGATCACCGAAACGCCCGGTTTGATCAGATCGTCCCAATCCTTGATTCCCTTCGGATTGCCTTTCCGGACCAAAAATACGATCGTCGATGTGAAGGGAGTGCTGCGGTTCGGCAAGCGGCTCTGCCAGTTGGATTGAATCAGTCCGGCCTGTTGAATGGCGTCGATATCATAGCCGAGAGCGAGTGTGACCACATCCGCTTCCAGTCCGTCGATCACCGACCGTGCCTGTTTGCCCGAGCCGCCGTGCGACTGTTTGATGGTCACCGCTTGGCCGGTTTTCTGTTTCCAGTAGTCGGCGAACGCTTTGTTGTAGTCTTCGTAGAGTTCCCGCGTCGGATCGTAGGAAACGTTCAGCAGGCTGACCGTTCCGGACGGTGTGGAAGCAGCGGTCGTCCCGGCGGGAGCGTCCTGGTGGCCGCAGCCTGCGAGGCTGAGCGCAAGCCCTCCCGCAAGCAACCATCCTCCCCATTGGTTGAGACGCAATTTGAAGTTCATGAATCGTATCTCCTTTCCAAGATGGTGTTCTATAAAAACAGAAAGACCCCATGCTTGCGCCAATGGCAGCAAGTCAAGGGGTCCTTCGGTCGTCCGATCGGAACCGCTATATGCGTGTATAAGAGATGCTTATTGTTCTTATTATTTTTACTTATTATTATGTCCCGAAAAACCGGCTTGTTCGGATCGTTGCACGCGTTGCAACGGAAACCGCTTTTTCTCCGTTCGCTCGATCTGGGTGATCTGGGAGTCGTGAACGATAATCTGCAACGTACCGTATTCCAGTCCCTCCAGGGCGTTGAGAATCGTCTCCAGGCGGGAATCGCGCAGCTCCTGAATCGTTTTTTCAGACATGAATCTCACCTCTGCCGGCAACAGATTGGATTTTTCCTTCCAGCAAATCGTAGAGTGTCGTGCGGTCCAGCACGTTCGCTACCGTATCGCGAATCAGTGCCCACAACGGTTTGAGCAAACACCCCTGCTCCAGTTGACAGGGATCGTAGGCTGTCACACTGACGCATCCCATGGGCGCCAACGGCCCTTCCAACTGCCGGATGACTTCGCCGATCGCGATCGCCTCCGGCGGCAGGCGCAGCGAGTAGCCGCCGTGAATGCCTCGTTTGCTCCTGACGAACCCGAGGTGTTTCAATTGCAGCAAAATTTGCTCCAAATAATTCACAGGAACTTGTGTAGCCGCTGCAATATCGGCGATCGGCAGCACGCCGTTGCGATTTTGCCCGAGCACGAGCAGAGCCCGCAGTGCGTACTCCCCTTTGCTTGACAGTTTCAAGCGGCCACCTCCAAACATGAGAATCTCGAGTGACTTAGTCAACATTCAGACAACGAAAGATCGGCTATCGGTTGAATTTAGTATATTTCTGAGTAATCCGAGTTGTCAAGTGTGTTTTGCAATCCTTGGCCGCCCAGTGACTGTCCGGTCAATATTACATTCATTCAACCATGCGTAAAAATGAGGAAAAGTTAGCGTGGGAACGGAATTTCATGAGAGTATTTGACAGGCGTGGACGATGTGAAAACAATTTCATACACGATATTCATAGAGAAAATGTGTTGAAAACTAAAATTATTTCATTTAGAATAACCATATCCCCTTTGAAAGCTATGAATATCGACATTCAGACAAGAACGCCCACCATTCAAGGCAAGGCGTTCTTTGTCTGCCGACATTTGGAAACAAAGCCCAAGGCGATGCCGCTTGCCGCCCATTGACTTGACTCTGCTGTCTACTTGTTCTCCCGTTCAAACCCCGGAAATTTTTCATCAACCTCCCACGATTCCACCATGCGCACCGCTTGCAGGTACGGCATTCCCATGCCCATCAGATAAGCGATTGCCGCCACTTGCCGCACGACGTGGACGAACGGCTGCCCTTCTTCAATCCCCTCAAAAATTCCATGCCGCACCACCGGTTCCACCGCACTCAGAACCTGTTGGGCGGTCGGCGTTCCAGGCCAGGCGAACGGAGCCGGGACGCCCGGATAGACGGTGCCGGTCGGGGCAGCCGGGTGGCCATAGACAGGATATGTCGGATACAGCACCGGGCTAGAGTACTGCCGCCAATCGAACGTGTAATACATTTAACCCACTCCCTTCCGGTTTTGCTTCCCGTTTCAGGATATGAGCGGGCGTCCGTCCGTGTGAAATCGCACAAGCGAAGGGAATCCAGGTGGGGGCGCTTGACGCGGCGATTGTACGGAAGCGATCAGGTTTTGCGGCTGCGAGTCGGAATAAACGCATACGGAAAACATGCACACACGCCCCGTCCGCCTGAGGCACCGTTGACAACAAGTGGGGGAGATGCTTCGATTCGTCGTGGTACCGCATCGATAGGGCCATATGAGGGCTCCTGTTCACAATTTTTCCTCCTATACCAAATGTCAACGACACAAAGTATGTTCAACCGATCGCAAACGTATTCCATGTTCCGCGTGTGGGACCCATTTTCCATGTTCCGGGAGGAGCCAAATTATTCCTCAATCGGCGGGAATAACTGCTGATTTTCGGCTGATCCTATATGTCGTCGAGGAGGTGAGCAGGCATGACCGTAGCATCCCAAGTCAAACAAACGCTGGCTTCTCTCAAGAGCGCACAGGCGAATCTGGAAACGTTCGCTTTAAACACGCAAAACAAGCAGGCGAAGCAAATGTACACGCAAGCGGCGCAAACCACCCAGTCGGTCATCAATACGCTCGAACAGCGTGTCAACCAATTGGAAAAGGAAGAACCGCAATACAAAGGATTCTAACCGAACTCGCTGGCAGGGAGGGGGGCCCTCTCCCGCCCCTTTTTCAAGGAGGAAGCGTCATGCCGGAATGGCTGAATATAATCGTGCGTTCGATCGTGTCGCTCCTGTATCTGTTTCTTTTGACGAGATGGGTCGGGAAACGGCAAATTTCGCAGTTAAGTTTTTTTGAATATGTCGTTGGCATCACCGTCGGATCGATCGCAGGAGTCATTGCGACAGACATCGACGGCCCGCTGATCTACGGACTGATCGCCCTAACGATCTACGGATTGTTTCCGGTGCTGACCGGCTGGTTGGCTTTGAAAAGCAAGACGCTGCGCAACATTTTCTACGGAAACTCCACCGTCCTAATCAAGAACGGCAAAATCATGGAAGACAATCTGAAGAAGGCGCGAATGACTGCCGAAGACCTGATAGCGCAATTGCGTTTGAAAAATGCGTTCAAAGCGGCCGACGTAGAATTCGCTGCGATGGAGCCGAACGGGTCGGTTAGTGTGCTGCTGAAATCGAAAAACCAACCGCTCACGCCCAAGCACTTTGGGTTGGCTGTGGCGCCGGTGACCGAGCCGCAGACGGTGATCATCGATGGCGAGATCATGGATGAGCCGCTGGCGACAATCGGACTGAACCGGCAGTGGCTGAAGGCGGAGCTGGAAAAAATCGGCGTCGCGCTGGAGAACGTGTTTCTCGGACAAGTGGATGAAAACGGGCAGCTTTATGTGGACTTATACGATGACAAAATTCAGGTACCCACCCCGCAGACGCTGCAACTGACCTGCGCCACGCTGAAAAAATGTCAGGCCGATTTGGAACTGTACGCCCTGGGAACGCAGAATCAGGAAGGCAAACAGTTGTACACAGAAGCGGCTGAGCAGCTGCGAAGGGTGATCGAGCAAGTGACTCCGCTTCTGACGAGATAAAAGACGCAAAACGAAGGTGAATCGGAATGGCCAACCAAAAAAAGAAAAAGTTGACGTTGACCCAACAACACTACCAGGATCGGGCGAAAAGCCTCGAACCGCCCCGGCCGCTGGTGCGGAATTTCATCCGCGCGTTTCTGGTCGGCGGTTTCATCTGTTTGATCGGACAAGCCATCCAGGATCTGTTTATCCGCTACCTTGGGTTTACGCAAAAAACGGCCAGCAATCCGACCGTTGCCGTACTGATTTTGCTGTCGGTGCTCTTGACCGGATTCGGCGTATACGACCGGATCGCCCAATGGGCGGGCGCCGGCACTGCCGTTCCGGTCACCGGCTTTGCCAACTCGATCGTTTCGACGGCGATCGAACATCGCAGTGAAGGGCTGGTGCTGGGCGTCGGCGGCAACATGTTTAAACTGGCCGGGCCGGTGATCGTCTTTGGCGTTGTCGCTGCATTTGTGATCGGCCTGATCAAAACACTGGTTCGGATGGGGGGATAAAACATGCTGCAAGGTCATCAAACCTGGGTGTTCGCCAACAAACCGGTGATCCAATCATCGGCCGCGATCGGCGGGCCGTTTGAGGCGCAGGGGCCGCTCGCTGACGATTTCGACACGCTGCACAGCGATCTGACGATCGGGCAGGACAGTTGGGAAAAGGCAGAGCGTACCCTGCTGGAAGAGGCGTGCGACAAAGCGATCGAAAAAGCGGGTCTGACCAAAGAGAAGATCAATTTTCTGTTGGCGGGCGATTTGATGAACCAGATCGTCTCTTCCAGTTTCGGCGCCCGGACGCTGACCATCCCGTTCATCGGCATGTTCGGCGCCTGTTCAACCGCGATGGAAACCCTGGCCGTCGCCTCGTTGATCATCGACAGCCAAGCGGCCGACTATGTGCTGGCCGCCACCTGCAGCCACAACGCGTCGGCGGAGAAGCAATACCGCTATCCTACCGAGTATGGATCGCAAAAACCGCCGACCGCCCAGTGGACGGTAACGGCCGCCGGCGCGGCCGTTGTCGGGCGGGAAGACCAAGAGCGGGATGACGAACCGGCAGGAAAGGGGGATGATCGGGAAGATCGACTCCGATTGCGCGTTACTTCGGCAACCATCGGCCGGGTCGTCGACATGGGGCTGAACGACCCGTTCAACATGGGGGCCGCGATGGCTCCTGCAGCGTTCAACACGATCGAATCCCATTTTCGCGACCGCCGGTTGCCCCCCGACTACTACGACCTGATCGTCACAGGCGATCTCGGGCGGGTAGGCCATTCCATCCTGTCGGATCTGCTGCGCAAGCACGAGACCGGGATTCCGCTGGACCGGTACCAGGATTGCGGTATCATGATCTACGGGGAGAACCCGAACGTCTGGTCAGGCGGGAGCGGATGCGGATGTTCGGCCGCCGTCACATACGGCCACCTGTTTCGCCGCATGCGGCAAGGGGAGTTGAAGCGGCTTTTGGTGGTGGCGACGGGCGCGCTGCTGTCTCCGCTGACGTACCAGCAGGGGGAGACGATTCCTTGCATCGCCCATGCGGTGTCGATTGAATCAGACTGAAGGGAGGGAGCGGCGATGATCTACCTGTGGGCTTTTTTGGTAGGCGGTTTGATCTGTCTGATCGGCCAGTTCCTGATGGACGTGGTGAAACTTACCCCCGCTCATACGATGTCGGCGCTGGTGGTGGCGGGAGCGGTGCTGGACGGTCTCGGGCTGTACGAACCGCTGATCAAATTTGCCGGCGCCGGGGCGTCGGTACCGATTACCAGCTTCGGCAATGCGCTGGTGCATGGTGCGATGGCGGAGGCGCAACGAGACGGCCTGATTGGAGTGCTGACGGGAATTTTTGAGGTGACCAGCGCTGGGATTTCGGCGGCGATCATTTTCGGTTTTTTGGGCGCGCTGGTGTTTCGGCCGAGAGGATAGGCTTGCAGCCACAGTCAAGGGACCTGAGACTGTGGCTTTTTCTATGCCAACCGACGGGCGGCGGGCCAGCGGTGTTAAACTGCTGTACTTCGGGCCATATTGAAGACTAGAGTGTCAAGTTTCGATTCAGGAGAGTGAACCATCTGTGCATAATAGGAGCGATGATGTGGTGGCGATTGTGGGAGGGTCCAGCGGGATCGGGAAAGAAACGGCCAAATTGTTCGCTTCCCGCGGTGCGAGGGTGATCCTGCTGGCCAGGGGGAAAGAGCGGCTGCAGGCGGCAGCCCGGGAACTGGAAAGGCACGACGGCGAACAGCAAGCGGGCCAGGTGACAATCCTTCCGACAGACGTGGGAGCGCCCGAGCAGGTCCGGCAAGCGGCAGAGCAGATTGCAGGCAAGTTCGGACGGCTCGATGTTCTGATATACGGAGCGGCCGTTTTTTATTTGTCACCGGTGGAAACGATGGACGTGCAAAAGGCGCGGCAATCGATGGACATCAATTACTGGGGCGCGGTGCATGTGACGCAATCGTTTCTGCCGTTGATCCGCAAAGGCAACCGCAAATCGATGATCTATCTTTCCTCCTTGTCGACCCAGTGCACCCCGCCGTTTTTTACTGCGTATGCGGCGACCAAACATGCGCTGCGCGGGTTTCTCCTGTCGCTGCGGCAGGAACTTCGGCCGGAAGGCATCCACGTGGGGATTGTGTCACCCGGCCCGACCGAGACGCCTTTGATCGAAAACGACCTGCATCAAAATTTGTATCGGCTGCCGCCGGGAATCCCCGTATTAACACCGGAGACCGCGGCCAAAGCGGTGCTGCAAGCGGCTTTCAAACGCAAGCGGGACGTCATTGTGCCGGGCAGGATTGCTGCGGCAGCCAGGCTGGCCAGCGCGTTTCCGTCGCTTGTCGAGATGTATTACCGGTTGTCGGTCCCCGGATGGAACCAACTGATCCTGGCGGAAACAAAGCCGTTGTCCGAGCCGGGCGACTAGATGCCATGCGGCAGTTCTGCATTTTGTTGGAAAATAGGCTCACGGGATAGGCTCTTGTTTCGTACAGTACAGTGTCAATCCCCAGCGAAGCGGCGCCCGCTGATGCACCTGCAAGCCGCACCACGATACGGGGTGGAGAGTGAAGCCGGAGCGGGCAGAGTGCTTTGCCGGGTCGTCCTTTGGGGAGCAAAAAAAGCAGGGGATGCGGAGCGGATCATCCTGCTGCCAGGGAGGAGAAAAAATGTATTGGGATCCGTACGACTACTATCGGTTCGGGGATGCCCGCCAGATCATGCCGGGGGTGCCGGGGCCGGAGCTGGACCGGATGTATCGGATGATGGCGCAACACTTCACGGTGACCAACGAAATTTTGCGGGTGGTGCGGGAGAATCAACGGCTGCTGAGAGCGATTCATGCCCGCCTGGTCAGTCCGCAGTACCCCTATCCCGGCCGGGGAGAGGAAGTCGAAGCCGTACTAGAAACGGAAGGGGACGTGCCGAAAGAATCTTGAGACAAGAAAACCCGGTGAGGGCACCGGGTTTCTTGTCATGTCATAGGTACCTGCGGAATGATGCGCCCGTCGATCCGTTCGAAAATGTCATCTAGGTCAGCGCCGGTGATCGTCAAACCGTGATTTTTCAAGCCGATGATCGCCCGCGCCGGGTTGTCCGCCTGCCGGACAAGCTCGGCCACCGCTTTCGCCAGCTCCACCGTACCGCAGGGATAGTTGATCTGCGTCGACGGGATCCCTTCCATCCAAGCGTGAATATGGACGATCGCACCGACCTGCGGATGTTCCGTGTAGATCATCCAGTGCTCGATTGCGTCGACCGATACGCGACGCGGCTGCACCACCGGCGGAACGCTCAACAGCATGGTGTTCCGCTGTTCATCAAAGCCTTTGATCAAGAGCATGTCCTGGCCGATTGTCCGGAGATCCCCTTTGTTGACGCCGCTACCGCTCATCCAGAAACGGCTTTGATCCTTCCGGGCGCTCAGGTTTCCGTAGCTGAGGCCGCCGATTCCGTAGAGCCGCTTCACATGGCGAAAATCTTCCGGCGGCAGGATCTCCTGGATCGGAAACGGAGCGGGCCACAGGTTCATCGCTTCGATTTTTTGCCCGGCCCGTCGCAGCTGTTCGGTTACCTCGTCGCCTTCCCACAGATCCTCCGGCAGATCGGGATCAAACTGGTTGTTGATGATCAGGTTGGACGAAGCGAGAGGCTCCAGCCGCTCGAAAATTTTTCCGAAAAATTCTTCTTCCCGTCCTTCTTCAAACGGCACTCGGTAGTACCCCTGTTCCAGCGTGACAAAATATGTATAAAACATTTCCGGCGTGCGGACGATATAAATTAATAGATTGGACAACGATCGGATCAAAATCGGGTAGCCGGCCCGCAAAATACTATCCGGCATCGCGTCCGTCTCGACGATGGTGACCACGTAGGTCGCCTGTGCCTTCCGGCGATACGGACGGAGCGCCTTTGCATCCGCAAAGTTCAGGACCAGGCGGACGGAGTCGTCGCGATGTTCAGCCGACCGGTAGCCGTTCTCCGCCAGTTTCCGGTTGAGGCCGTCAGCAAACCATCGTTGAAAATCGTTCTGAATCTCACCGGCAAAAGTGTAGATCGCCATTAGGTACCTCCTGCTGGTTCCAGATGAATGTATTGTCAAATAGCAGTATTACCCGATTTTCGCCGAAAAAATACGGGACGGGCAATTTTTGCTGGCGACGGTGGGCGGGCGGGTGTATGAAAAGCCGGTTTCACGGCAATAACTGCTATCACATTCTCCGGAGGAACAGGCAATGAAAACGTTGTTGATCGTCAATCAGCAGGCAGGCAAGGGAAAAACGAAAAGACGCTGGCCCGAGTTGCAGCGCCAGCTCGAGCGTTTCGGCATCCGGTACGACGTGCACCTGACTTCGCGACCGAAAGAGGCGACGGAGGTCGCCAGGCAGGCGGCGGCCCAGTATGCGCGCGTGATTGCGGTCGGCGGTGACGGAACGGTAAACGAGGTGGTGAACGGGCTGGCTGGTCAGCCGGCGGCGTTTGGTGTGCTGCCATCAGGTACCGGTAACGATTTCGCCCGCATGCTGCAGATTCCGAACAACCCGTATCTGGCGGTGCAGCGCCTGGCGGTCGCCAACGAACGGCCGGCCGATCTGCTGCAGTTGAACGGAACCTACATCGCCGGAGCGATCGGCATCGGTTTTGACGGGGCGGTGGCGGAGGATATCGATCGCGCCCCCTGGAAAAAGCATGCCGGGTCGTTTGCCTATGTCCTGGGCGTGCTCAAACTCCTGTTCCAATTTCCCCCGTTCACCCTGCGTTTGCAAATCGATGACCGCGAGCTTTTGTTCCCGAAATGTTGGCTGGCGGCGATCGGCAATTCCAAATTTTACGCGGGAGGCATGAAAATCTGCCCGGATGCGCAACATGATGATGGGCTGCTCGATATCTGCGTCGTCCATAACCTGACGCAGTTCGAGCTGTTGAAACTGCTTCCGTCCGTGTTTTCCGGCAGGCATGTATTGCACCCGAACATCGTTTGTCTGCAAGGCAAATCGGTCCGCGTCCGCACCGACCGGCCTGTGCCGATGCACGGGGACGGGGAGATTTTTGGAAAAACGCCGGGTGATATTACGATTCATCCGCATGCATTACGCGTTCTGCAGTAAGGAGCGAAGACAAAATGAGGCTGATCCTGCTCACGTTACTGGCGGTTGTTTGCGTGATCGTCGGGGACTGGTTGCTGCGCAAAGGGGTGGCGTTTCAGGTTCGGCAGGTACGGCGCGGCATCTGGCTGCAGATCCTGGCCGCGCTGGTGACATTCGGTTTGCCGATTGCCGCCGCCTATCTCGCAAAATAAGGCGAATGTCCATTTCTCCCGGGACAATGAACTAGGACATCTCCGACCCAATACAGTATTCAGTGAATTCACTTATTTGGGAGGAGTGTTGAAATGTACTATTCCTGGGGACAGTGGCCTTACTACACAGCGGTGCCGGTGTACCGGAGCGATGCCGCGCCGCACTATCCAGAAGGATCGAATTTGCAGGAGCAATTCGAAGAGTTGCGGAAAGAATGGCAGGATCTTCGCCAGCAGATTTTGCAATGGGAAACGAAAATCGCGCTGCTTCCCGCCAGAAGCGAAACAGATGGCCAGGCGGAGCAATCGGAACTCCTGAAAAGGCTGGAAGAACAGATCAGCAACCTGCGCACCGAACAGATCGCTGCCTATAATCAATTGCTCAACCAATTCCTCACCAACCACGTGAGCAACCATTTCCGTGAGCTGCAAAAAGACATCACCCCGGAAAAAGTCGTCGGCCGGGCTTCCTTTCAAATGCGATCGGCACAAACGGACGTTGATCAAACAACCTCTGCCGAATCCAATTAAGATCGGTTTCGATTCGGAAGCCGCGGTTTGCTCGTGCAAGACTGCGGCGATTTGCCAGCGGGCGGCAAAAAGGTCAGCCGGGTAAAAACAGAAAAGAAGGGGATACTGCAAAACAGAATCTCAGGTCGACAGGTGAGTTTATGCAATCGATCAAGTGGCTGACCGGAATTTGCCTGTTGTGGTGGTGCCTGTCCGGCTCTCCTGCGCGAGCGGACGTCCCGTTTCCGTCTTCCGCGCCGGCCGGGGAGATCGCATTGCAAATCGATCCGCTGCGGAACCGCTTGATCGTCCTCGTGGACGGGATCCCCTATAAAAAATATCCGATTGCTCTCGGACGACCGGACACACCGACACCGGTCGGCGAATGGAAAGTGATCAACAAGTATAAAAACTGGGGGTCCGGCTTTGGCACCCGCTGGCTCGGACTGAACGTGCCCTGGGGAACCTACGGTATTCACGGCACGAACCGGCCCGGTTCGATCGGGCACGATGCCAGTCACGGTTGCGTCCGCATGTTCAATAAGGACGTGGAGGAGCTGTATGAATGGGTGAAAATAGGGACCCCCGTGTCGATTCTCGGCCACCCGCTGCGCGAACCGTCGCTTGACCCCCGCCGACTGGCGGCCGGCGATGTCGGATCGGATGTGCTGCTGGTGCAGAGTCGGCTGCAGAGCGCAGGTTTTTACTACGGACCGTGTAACGGGCGGTTCAGCCACGCGACCGAACAGGCGATGAAACGGTATGAAAAAGCGCACGGATTGCCGGTTGACGGGGTCGTCAGCCAGCACGATTACCAGGCGCTCGGCCTGGTGGAATAAAGACAACCGCAGCCCGTATGCTGCGGTTGTCTGTCGTGGAAGAACAGGCGAGAAACTGTCAGTCGGGAATCACGTGGACTGCCGTCACCATCTGCGATACCTTCCGTTGCCAAAGCGCCAATTACGGGCAGGGAAACCGGAAGATATCGATAATGATGGCGATCGGAATCCGGATCGTGATAAACCTGCGGTCGCTGCCGCTGAAGACGCGAAGGCGAATCGTAGTCACCCCGACGCTCAGTAAGCATCCGATAAAAGTACCAAACAAAGTCCGCACGACGACGATGTTGCCAACCAAGCCTGTGGCCGTGTTCCGGATCCTTCGTTGCGTGGTTAAGGCGGTTTTTCTCGTCGTGGTAATCCCTGACCGTCTTGTAGCCAACTGTATCCCTCCTCTTTTCTTGACCCCTGTTGCATCATATTGATATGGACTTGAAAAGGGATGTGCAGGCGCCTTGGGCCGCTGTGCAAATTTTTCACAGAAAATTCCGCTTGACTCCAACGCCGCAACTCCTTGCCAAGCACGGATTGAATACGTTACAGTCTAGGTATCTTCATAGAAATGGATCGAATTTTGGAAAAACGGTCGATCGGAGGGTGCAGGGATGGGGTTCAAAACAGCCGATTTGTGTGATCAGTATCATCAGGAACTGCAAATTTGCGAGATCAGTTTTGTCTCGTATGGAGGGAAGGCCCGTTTTTCTGGGCCGATCGCCACGGTGGAAGTGTTGGATGATAACGTGTTGGTCCGCCAGGCGATTGAAACGGTTCCGCCCGGTTCCGTTTTGGTGGTAGACGGGGGAGGATCGAGAAGATGCGCATTGCTTGGGGACCAATTGGCCGCATTGGCCCAGCAGCGAGGATTGTCGGGTGTGATTCTGAACGGTTGTGCCCGGGATGTCGCGGATCTCGCCAAGCTGCAATTGGGGGTTTTGGCGCTTGGCAGCATGCCTCTGAAAAGCAGGAAGGAAGGCAAAGGAAAGAGAGATGTGGTACTGAAATTCGGCGGTGTCGAATGGGTACCCGGCCATTATGCCTATGCGGATGAGGACGGAGTGGTGATTTCCCCGCGGCCGCTTGTGGAGTAAAGAAAAAGAGGTGCTGCTGAACCGCGGCATTGGATACCCGGGTTCTTCCAGCACCTTCTTTATTTTGCTTTTGAACTGTGCAGATGCTTGCGAGGGAGAATCGAGCCGGTCTGGTTGGATACATATACGCCGGACAGAATGAGAACCAACCCGATCAGCAAATTCCAGGTGACCGGTTCGTTCAGCAGCAGAGCCCCCCACACAATGGCAGTGCCGGGAACCAGGTAGGTGACCATCGTGGCCAGTTCGGGGCTGCCTTTTTGCACCAGATGGAAAAACAGGACAAACGCGATGCCGGATCCGAACGCACCCAACCCCAAAAAGGCAAGACCGTTGGTCCATGAGACGAGGGGCTGCACGGAGAAATCGCCAAACAGCAATGTCAACAGGCCGCTGGCGACGGCTCCTGCAAACAAAGTCCCGAATGAAATTTCATAGACGGACAGTTCACTGAAATGACGCTTCGAATAGTGGGATGAGAAGCCGTAAAAAATCGCGGCTGCAAGCATGCAAAGCAAGCCCGTCGGATCGACTGACACGATGGTGGCGGGATTGACGTCGAGCAGCACCAGCAATCCGAAAAATCCGATTCCGATGCCCAGCCAGTGGTTGCGGGTGGGTTTCCCCTGAAACAAGAGCATGCCGATGACTGTCGACCAGAGCGGTGTAGTAGCATTCAGAATGGAGGCCATGCTGCTGGTTAAGCGGGTTTCACTGAAACCGATCAGCCCCCAGGGAATGACCGTGTTGAACAGCCCCACTACCAACAAGGGGAACCAAGGCAGCCCTTGCAACCGGATCCGCTGGCGGCTCAGTGCGATCACCAACACGACGGCAAGCAGGCCAAACGTAATTCGCAAAAATGCGATCGACCAGGGATCGAAATTCCGCAGCAGAATTTTGATAAAGAAAAAGGAGCCTCCCCAGATCAGGCTCAATACGGCCAAGGACAAGTAGAGCGAACGTGACATGTGGATTGCCTTCCTTTCCGTTCTCGTCATCTCCATTTTACATTTATTTTGCCTGCCGTCCATAAGCCGGTGACGATCACCGCCGGATACAACACCGCCCAACCGACGAACGGGAAGATGCAGGCTGTGAGCAGGAACGACAGCCAGCTGATGCCCACCCCCAAATAACTGCCCTTCAGGAGCCGGATTCCCGCCGCACATCCGCCGAGGTAGGTGAGAAGAAACGTGGCGTTGGGAAACTGGATCAACGTGGACAGGGAGACGGTTCCGGTAACGTAAAGCAAGAGCACGATTCCGAAACAAACCGTCAAGAATACGAGTCCGCCAAGCGGCGTTTGATATGTTTTCGAAAGCGCCGCCAGCGGCTTGGGAGCGTCCCCGTTGACCGCCAATGCATAGGCAAGCCGGGAAGCGGCGCCCACATAAGCAATGATGGTGGCGGTGCAAATGAACACCCCGGTCAACCCGGCGACAACAGCTCCGCTGGCTCCCAACATTCTCTCGATGACCAGCACGAGTGACGCTTCCGAGCTGACGGATCCATAGCTATGCGTTCCCACCGTTGCGAAAGCGGTCAGGAAATAGAAAACGCCAACGATTGCCGCTGCGATGGTGACGCCTTTGATCGCTTCCCGCTGCGGGTCCACAAACTCTTCCGAGAGATGGGAGACGGCCTCCCACCCGATAAAACACCAGAACAGGATGGCGGCGGCCTGCCCGACGCTGATCCAGCCATTGGGGAGAAAAGGAGTGAAGTTTGCAGACTGGATATGGGGGATGGATCCGATGATCGCCAGGATCAGTACGGATAGAATCGACACCACCACCGCTACTTGAACCTGCCCGGCCAATTTCATCCCAACCCAATTGGTTGCGACACCGATCACAAGCATCAGGACAGCGATCAGGACACGGCTTGTTTCTCCCCACCCCAGGGCAGTGCTGAAATACCCCGCTCCGGTAAGTGCGACAACAGGGGCTCCGATCGGAACGGACATCAGGAAAAACCAGCCGACCAGCGTACCGGCCTGTGGCCCGAACGCTTTTGTCACAAAATGCGACACGCCGCCCGCATTCGGGAATTTCGCCGACAGCAGCCCCATCGACAAGGCCATCGGCAGAATCAGGAGGGTCATCAGCCCCCAGGCGACGAGCGAGGCGGGGCCTGCGATTTCAGCGGCCAATCCCGGCACCAGCAGCACCCCCGACCCCAGAACGGCGCCGATGTAAAGGGCTACAGCTTGCGGCAAGCCGATGGTGGCTTTCATTCGGACTTGATTCTCCATGTCGAAAACTCCTTTCTTGTTGTAAATTCATGTTGTTCTTATCTTAGCAGGCGATATATAATCATGGAAATGAATCGTTTCGATCAAAATCATCGAAAAAAATGATGGGGGGGTGTGGCCGGTGGAACTGCGTCAGTTGAACACGTTCAAAGTGGTGGCGGAAGCCAAGGGGTTTACGCGGGCGGCGGAGCTGTTGGGCTATGCGCAGTCCAGCGTGACCGCCCAAATTCGGGCGCTGGAGGAAGAACTCGGGATGCCGCTGTTCGACCGGCTCGGCAAGAAGGTGGTGCTGACCGATGCGGGCAGGCGGCTGTTGCCGTATGCGCAGGAGATGTTGAAGCTGCAGGCTGCCGTCAAGGAATTGCTGCAGGCCGGTGAAGTGCCGGCCGGCACGATCACGGTCGGCGCCGTCGAATCGTTGGCCGCGTACCGCTTGCCGTCTGTGCTGCAGGAATACAAACGGCTGTATCCGCAGGTGAAAATCATCCTGAAGCCCGGCGTCTGCTGGGAAATGAGAAACCAGGTGCGCAACGGCGAACTGGACCTCGCCTTCACACTGGATGCGGAGACAGACGCGCCGGATCTGATTTCCGAACTTTTGGTCAGAGAGCGAATGGCCCTGATCGGGCCGCCCGACCATCATTTGGTTGGAAAAAAGCGGATCGAGCTGATCGATCTGGCGGCGGAAACCCTGTTATACACGGAGCCGGGGTGCAGCTACCGCGCCCAGTTCGAACAATATCTGCTGGGCCACGGGATCGTCCAGGCCAACCATCTGGAATTTTGGAACATCGAGGCGATCAAAAACTGCGTGATGTGCGGGATCGGCATCGCCTTGCTGCCGATGATCACGGTGTCGTCCGAGCTGGCCGCGCAAAAAATCGCGCTGCTTGCGTGGGACGAAGCGGCCGTTCAGGTGGCCACCCAGATCGTCTATCACAAAGCGAAGTGGCTGTCGCCCGCATTGTGGGAATTTTTGCGGATTGTCCGGAAGCATGCGGAGACCTGGCGATCCTAGTACGACTCGACCAGCCAGTTCACAAACCGCAACAGTTCTTTGTCTGTCTGCTTGTGTTTCGGATAGGCGATCAATGTCGGGCGGGTCAGTTTGCCCTGCGCGATGTCGTGCGCAACGAGTGATCCCGCTTTTGTTTCGTCCCGCACCACGCGTTCCGGAAGCATCGACACGCCGAGATTTTGCATGACCATTAACTTGTTATCGATATTCTATAACAAAATTGTGAAAAGTTGGAGTAGAGTAAAGGTCAGGAGGTGTTCGACGTCATGAACCGACAAATCGGGTTTCAACCGATTGGGGTTGTCAGGTCGCCCGTATCGGAACCGATCGACGAAAATTGGGGAGGCGTGGTGTCGGAAATCCGCATCGAACACCATTTGGCTGGCGGATTGCGGGGCATCGGGCAATTTTTCCATCTGGTCGTGGTGTTTTGGATGCACCAGACTGCGTTTAACGCATCGGCCGATCTGGTGCGGCGCCCGCGCGGTCGATCCGATATGCCGGAAGTCGGGATTTTCGCGCAGCGGGCGAAGCACCGGCCGAACCCGATCGGCGTCACCACCGTCCGGCTGCTGGAAGTGGACGGCAATGTGCTGCGCGTACAGGGGCTGGATGCGATTGACGGAACGCCCGTATTGGACATCAAGCCGTTTGTGCCAGCGTCTGGTTCCGCTGCGGATCGCAACAGCTGCATATCGGGGTGGAACCGGATTTTTCACCCGCCAAAAAAGCGCACCCTGCCTTTCGCGTACGCGATCTGGAGAGGCTGCGGGAACGGTTGGCGGCGAACGGGATCCGGGTACAGGATGACGATTCCTTGCCTGGCGCCAAGCGATTTTACGCAAAGGACCCGTTCGGCAACCGGTTGGAATTTATCGAGTGGGAGGCGTGATCGATGATAAACCGGGTTCGGTCGTTTTTCCAATCGTATCATCCGATTGTCCATTCGCTGATCTGCGGGACGGTGCTGGCGCGGGCGGCCGACTCGATGAGCATGCCGTTTCTGGCGATTTATCTGTCGCGCCATGTGGAGATGAGCCCGGCGTTGATCGGCGTTACGATCGGGCTGGGGCCGGTCGCCGGCACGCTC
Source organism: Effusibacillus pohliae DSM 22757 (assembly GCF_000376225.1). NCBI lineage: Bacteria > Bacillati > Bacillota > Bacilli > Caryophanales > Alicyclobacillaceae > Effusibacillus > Effusibacillus pohliae. Next base: position 12,655 of record NZ_AQXL01000115.1, on the reverse strand, counting down.
GGCGGATTTGTCGGCGGTACCTTGTCGGACCGGTTCGGCCGCAGGAAAGTGATGATGAGCGCCCTGTATGTGTGGGGGCTGGTGTTTCTCGGGTTTGGTCTCGCCACAAAGCCGTGGATGTTTATGATTCTTGCCATGTTGAACGGTCTTTGCCGGTCGTTCTTTGAGCCGGTGTCACAGGCGCTGATGGCCGATCTGACGGAGCCGGAGCGGCGGTTTCGCGTCTTTTCCCTGCGCTATACCGCGATCAATATCGGCGTCTCGGTGGGCCCGCTGGCGGGGGCGTTGTTTGGCCTGGCAGCCGGCTGGCTGCCGTTTGTGATCACCGGCCTGATTTACCTGTCGTATGCGAGCGTGTTGAATCTGTTGCTCAACCGGTTTGGCATTCGCCAAATCGAAGGGCAGAAAAAGGAGCATGTGACGTTCCGCTCCGCCCTGCACGTGATCGTTCATGATAGCGCTTTCCGGTTGTACATCCTGGGTGGGATGTTTACGGCGATCGGATATTCGCAGATGAACGTGACGCTGTCCCAGTATGCGGAACACAGCTTCGTCGACGGCGTAACATTGTTTGCCTGGATGATGAGCGTCAATGCGCTGACGGTCATCGCCTTCCAGATGCCGCTTGCAAAATGGGCCGAAAAGCGGACGGCGCTCGCCAGCATTGCGGTTGGAAACTGCTTTTACGCGCTGGGGGACGTGGGGTTTGCGCTGGCGGGCGGCTGGGGCACGATGATTTTTTCCATGGTGATATTCACGATCGGGGAGATCTTGACGTTTCCGGCAGGCAGTGTGTTTATCGATCGGCTGGCGCCGGAGGGGATGCGGGGCACCTATTTTGGCGCGAAAAATTTCAGCAATGTCGGCCAGTTTCTCGGACCGTGGCTCGGCGGCATGCTACTCGTGGCGTATGGAGGAACGACGCTGTTTCTGACGATGGCGTTCGTCTCGCTGTTCTCAACCGTATTCTACTGGGCGGGCCAGCGTCGGTACGAGCTGAACACGGGGCAATCGATTCATATGCTGAGGGGCGCGTAGTGTGGTACGATAGAGAGAATGATGGGGGGAGGGAAACCGGTGGATGTCTTGAAGCGGGAGTCACAGACACAATATCGGATTTTGTGGATCATTTGCGCCGCTCATTTTCTGCAGGATTTGCTGACGTCGGTGGTACCGGCGATGCTGCCGGTTCTGCAACAGGAGATGAGCCTGAACTACGCCCAGTTGGGGATCGTGGTGATGGTCGCGAATCTTACGGCATCCTTCTTGCAGCCGGGACTCGGCTACATGACGGACAAAAAACCGGTGCCGTGGCTATTGCCGCTGGCTGCCCTGTTTGCGGGGCTCGGCTTGACCGGCATCGCGTACGCCCACAGTTTTGCCGAGGTTTTGCTGATGGTAGTGCTGATCGGGCTTGGGTCGGCGACTTTTCATCCGGAAGCGTCGCGGGTTGCCCATCTGGCGGCGGGGTCCCGCAAGGGTCTGGCGCAGTCGATTTTTCAGGTGGGAGGCAATGCCGGACAAGCGTTTGGCCCGCTGATGATTTCGCTGTTGCTGCTGCCGTTCGGACTGAAAGGATCGTTCTGGCTGCTGCCGCCTGCCTTGTTGAGCGCCGCCGCCCTGACCATTGTCGCCCGCTGGTATAAAAATTGGACGGGTACCCGGCGAAAATCCGGTCAGGCTGCAACCGGCGCCAACCGGTATGGCGCGCTGGCTTTGCTGGTCGGCGTGGTCAGCATCCGTTCCTGGATTCACATTGGCATCGCCAGCTTTTTGCCGCTCTATTACATCAATATATTGGGCATGAACACGACGACCGCGGAAGTCTATCTGTTTGTGTTTCTGCTGGCGGGCGCCATCGGCACGTTTGTCGGCGGTCCGTTGGCGGACCGTTTTAGCAAACGCAGTATTTTGCTGTTTTCGATGGTGGGCGCGATTCCGTTCATCCTGTTGATTCCTCATTTGACAGGTGGGCTGGCGCTGTTGAACATTTTTGTCGTCGGGTTTATCAGCTTGTGCAGTTTTGCAGTGACGGTGGTCTATGCGCAGGAGCTGGTGCCGGGCAAAATCGGAATGGTGTCCGGTCTGATGATCGGATTTGCAATCGGCGCGGGCGGTATCGGTGCTGCGGTGATGGGCTATTTCGCCAAATCGGCCGGCCTCGCCACACTGATCGAACTGCTGCTGGTGCTGCCGGTTATCGGCTGGCTGTTGGGAAGTCGGCTGCCGAAGGACGGAGCCAACAGCACCGCCGCTTCCGCTTCGGCGTGAGACAGCGGTGGTGACGCGCCCAGCGGCCTATGGGAATGGCCGGATGGCTCGCGATGCCAAGTGGATCAAGGTGGAAGATTTGATTCGCTCAACAAGTCGGATCTCGATGTGGAGTTTTTGTTGATATCGCACCCGAATAGTTCATTTTGAAAATCGGGAAACTGCTTAGAGGGACAGCAATAGGCACACGCGCATTTCACAGTCGGTGACGGCCAAAAAACACTGAACTTCTTGACTACAGTAGGGGGGTATTGTATATATAAAACATTGTGGCACATGTGCAGGGAGGATGTCGTCATATGCACGGCTACCGTTCGAACAAAGACGATTTGCTGCGGCGGCTGAAAAAAATCGAGGGGCAGATCCGCGGCATTCAAAAAATGATTGAAGAGGATCGCTACTGTGTGGACATTCTTGCACAATTGGCTGCGGTCAAAGCGGCGACCAACAAAGTGGGGTTAAGCTTAATCGACAGCCATACGCGGGGCTGTGTGGCGAACGCCATTCAAGAAGGGGACGGCTCGAAGCACATTGAAGAACTGCTGGAAGTCATCCGCATCTTTACGAAATAAGCGGATCTCCGACGAGGGATTTCCAATCGTTCACGAGGGAGAGGGCAAGGGCCGGGTACGATGTGGTGTAAACTTTCCGACCCCGTGCGGTGGCGGCTGCAGGCCGTTTTTTGCGCGTTCAATGGATGAGCGCCGGCTCGGTTTGCTGTTGGGTGAGCAGGAACAGAAACTCGATGTAGCTTTGCAGATCAAGTTCTCCGTCGCGGATGAACAGTTCGAGCGTGTGCACTTCCATCAGCCTCCGTAGGTTGTTTACCAGCAGTATGGACGATAATCTAGCATTTTATACCTGCCGTCATAGATTCTTACAAAATCATAGAGTGGGGGTCGAGCGTCGGCGCCTGCAGGATAGACGGGAGGGGGCCAGGATAAAATGAGAGAAGAATGCGGGAGGTGGACCGTTTGGAACACCGGGAACGGGTAAGCAAAATGGCCGCCTGGATCTCTGTTGTGTCCAATGTGTTGTTGACCGTTTTGAAACTGGCGATCGGCTATCTGTTCCTGAGCGAGGCACTGATCGCCGACGGGTTCCACTCGGCGGCCGATGTACTTGCCTCCGTAGCCGTGTTGATTTCGATGAAGGTTTCCAATCGGCCAGCGGACGATGACCACCCGTACGGGCACGGCAAAGCGGAGGTGGTCGCTTCCGGCATCGTGGCGGGGATTCTGACGGTGGCGGCGATCGAGATCGCGGCCGGCTCGATCGAAGCGTTGTTTGAACCGCCGCACGCACCGAGTTGGATTGCGTTCGCGGCAGCCGGTTTCTCTTGGCTGTTGAAACAAATTTTGTATACCTATACGATGCGGTTGGGCAAAAAACTCAATTCCCCCGGCCTGATCGCGACGGCGGTCGATCACCAGGCGGATGTGATCGCTTCGATTGCCGCTACGACCGGGATCGGGATTGCGCTGGCGGGAACCTGGTGGAAGCTGCCTGCGCTCTATTACGCAGACCCGGTAGCCGGGTTTGTGGTTGCTTTGCTGATTCTCAAATTGGCCTATGACACGGGAAAAGAATCGGTGGAAGTGTTGATGGAGCGGACGGTCGAACAGGGGAAACTGGATGCGTTCGCCGAGACGATTTTGGCAGTGCCGCATGTAAAACGGTTGGATCGGCTGCGCGCCCGGGCGCACGGCCACTACATCCTGGTCGATGTGCGGGTGGGAGTACCGGGCACGATTACGGTGCAGGAAGGGCACGATGTGGCCCGCACCATCCGCGATGCGATCAAGCGAGAGCATCCAGATGTGGAAGAGGTGCTGGTCCATCTGAACCCCTGGTATGAGGAAGCGGAAGCCGAACGATAAAACAGCTTCCTTCACCCGGTTGGCCCATCACATGAACGGTTCCGCCGTGTTCTTCGATCATCTGTTTGCAGACGGGGAGGCCGAGGCTGGTCCCTGTTGCCATTCGGTCGTCAGATCGCGGGCGATCAGGATGGCGCCGCACATGTTGCATTGCGGGCCGACAGAATCTTTTCCAAAGCATGGTTCATGTAGGTGATGGTCGGCTGCAGTTTTTTGTTCAGGAACGCCACTTGGTAATCGTGCGGGTAGTAGGCCAGGTTTCCCTCGCCCAACAATTCGTTGAAAGTGCGACCCTGCAGTTTGTCCTCGGCTGCCACAGCTACCTGAAACAGGCGGTCGCGGATTTGTGCCAGGACCAGTTCCCGTTCGGTCTCGCAGTTTGCATAATACTTCTCATGAACGAGCCACATGAAGGGAAAACCTCCAGACTGCCACACCACCAGCTGATCGATTCAGGCAAAAATTACTATGAAATAGTATAACAAGCAAAAGAAAAAAGGGGAACTACGCAAGCAGTCCCCGGTTCAACCATGCACCTCCGTCCAGTGTCACCACTTCGCCGTTCATATAGGCGGCGTACACATTGAACGACCAGCGATTCGGTGCCAAGCCGCTCGATTTCGGCATGGACTTTTTGCAAATTGTCCATGTTGGCTGGCGACCACGATCATGTTGAATCACTCCCTTTTCCAAAATGGTATTCGCCGCTTTTGGAATATTCCCTTTTTCTTTTTGGGAGTGCCTTGTACTATTCGGCGGACTGGCCGAATATCCTGTATCAGACGTGGGACAGCCGTTGAACGAAAAACGAGGGGTGGTAGTATGCGCAAATCGTTTGTCTTTCTGGTGGTCGCCCTGCTCGTGCTGAGCCTCGGGCTGGCCGGGTGCGGCAAACGGACGATGGAGAATGTGGTGCAGGATTTGCAGGGGGTGCAGAAAAACCTGAAATCCTACCAGAGCAAGGCGATGATGGTGGTGCAGCAACCGGAATCGACCTCCAAATATTACATTGAAACCTGGTACCAGGCGCCGAATCTGTACCGGATCGCCTTGGGGGATGAAAAACGGGAAATCAACCAGGTGATCGTGCGCAATGAGGAAGGGATTTTTGTCGTCAACCCGCAATTGAAAAAAAGTTTCCGGTTCAAAGGGGACTGGACGGAAGACCACGGGGGGCACGTCTATTTGTATCACGCGATGGTGGACCGGATTTTGAAAGTGCAAGACAAGCAATTCTCGACGAAAGAGGGGGCGGTCGTGTTTGAAATGCCGATGACGCCGGAAAATCCGCTGATCGTCAGACAGCAGATCGTGCTCGACGACCGCAAGCTGTATCCGAAACAGATGGTGCTCTTGAACAAGGACAATCGGGCGATTGTAACCGTGAACTATGAATTTTTCGACACCGGCATGAGCTTTAAGAAAGATACGTTCACACCGGAAGCGGCGATGGCCTTGGCGACGGATCAAGGGGCGGTGCCGGCGGCGGCTGGCAAGACCGACTTCGGCGTGATCGAGCCGAGCTATCTGCCGCAAGGCATGGCGCTGAAAGAAATGAAACAGCAGGATGGTACGATCTATCTCGTGTATCAGGATGGCAAGGGACAGACGCTGACGCTGACGGAACGCCGTCCGGCGCCGGGAACCGCGACATTGCCGGCGGACACCACAGTCAGGGATTTGTACGGAACGCCGGCGGTCGTGACCGGTTCAGGCCAGGCAAAAACGATGTACTGGATGCACAGAGGAATCGAATTCTCGATGACTTCCACGCTGCCTGTGCAGGAACTCACGAAAATTGCGCAATCGACGATGGGAACTGTCGGAAAATAAGGACTGCCGGAGCACCGGGGCGGGCAACCGCCCCGTTTGCCGTGGGCAGCCGGCTGTGGTGGTTCCGTACGGGCAACCGCCCCGTTTGCCGTGGGCAGCCGGCCGTGGTGGTTCCGTACGGGCAGCCGCCGCTCCGCTCTTGACGGGGTCTGTCTGGTGTTGGTAGGCTGAAGAAAAGACAGAAGCGAGGCGGACGGATGATTCGACCAACTTGGGCGGAAGTCAATCTTGCCAATATTGCACATAACGTACGGGAATTTCGCAGAATTTTGCCGGTGCAGACGCGGCTTCTGGCGGCCGTGAAAGCGGACGGATACGGACATGGTGCGGTGCAGGTGGCGAAACAGGCGCTGGCAGCCGGCGTTTCTTACCTGGCGGTGGCCAGCGTGGAAGAAGCGGTCGAACTGCGAAAAGCGGGCATCGCAGCGCCGATTTTGGTATTGGGGTATACGCCGCCGGAGGCCTCCCGAGTGGTGGTTCGCTGGGATCTGACGCAAACGGTGTTTCAGTCGGAGACGCTTGAGGCACTGGCGCAAACGGCGCGGGCGGCGGGAAAAAAGGCTCGCGTGCACATCAAGGTGGACACCGGTATGGGGCGGATCGGTCTGCAGGCGGAGGAGGCGGCCGATTTTATCTGTGCGGCGGCGGACCGCGAAGGAATCGAAGTGGAAGGCGTGTTTTCCCACTTTGCGACGGCGGACGAAGCGGACAATACCTATACGGAGCGGCAGATCGCGAGGTGGAAACGTCTGCTGGCGGAGCTTGAGGCACGCGGCGTGCGGATTGCGCTGCGGCACATCGCCAACAGCGCGGCCGCCATCCAATATCCGGAGATGGCGTACGATATGGTGCGGATCGGAATCTCGCTGTATGGGCTGTATCCATCGAAACAGGTGGACCGGTCAAAAGTGGAGTTGCGGCAAGCGCTGCGGCTGGTGACGAAAATCGTCCACCTGAAAACCTTGCCGCGCGGGGCGGGCGTTTCGTACGGAGCGACGAAGGTGGAACGGGAGCAAGCGGTGATCGCCACGCTGCCGGTCGGTTACGGAGACGGATATTCTCGGCTTTTGTCAGGCAAGGCGCAAGTCCTGATACGCGGGCAACGGGCGGCGGTCATCGGCCGCATCTGTATGGACCAGTGTATGGTCGATGTGACCGACGTCGAAGGCGTGTCGGTCGGCGATGAAGTGGTATTGTACGGCGGGCAGGGAGAAAATTTTATTTCACTGGATGAAGTAGCCGACTGGATGGGCACCATTTCTTATGAAGTGGCGTGCGCTCTCGGGAAACGCGTGCCGAGAACGTATGTCCTGTGAGTGAAGGGGAAGATTCAGACTTTTGACATCCAAACGCAAACGTGGGTATAATACCAGCGTGGGTAGGAAATTGTGTCGGGGGTGCCGGATGTTGTCAAACACAAAACGGATTATGGTCAGTATTCCCAATCACCTTCTCCAGGAAATGGATGGTATCGTGGCACAGGAAAATTCCAACCGGAGCGAACTGATTCGAAAAGCGATGCGCATGTACCTGAACGAACGGAAAAAACATTACATTCGCGAAACGATGCAGCGCGGCTATCTGGAAATGGCGAAAATTAACCTGAACATCGCATCGGAAGCGTTTCAGGCTGAAGAAGAGGCGGAAATCACTCTAGATCGGCTTGTAAGCGGGGTGTAGCCCGTGAATGTGAGGCGTGGGGATATTTTTTTTGCGGAATTGTCACCTGTGGTCGGTTCCGAACAGGGTGGGTTCCGCCCCGTGCTGATTCTCCAGAACGACATCGGTAATCGATTCAGTCCGACTGTGATTGTGGCGGCGATCACCGCACAGATCCAAAAAGCCAAACTTCCCACGCATGTTGAAGTCAAAGCGGAACCGAACGGACTGGAACGTGACTCCGTGATTCTGCTGGAACAGATTCGAACAATCGACAAGCAGCGGTTGACCGATAAAATCACCCACCTGGACGATGAAATGATGTCCAGGGTGAATGAAGCACTGATGATCTCGCTTGGGTTAATTGAATTTTGACTGGATGGATCGGCCCGTCAGACGCGGGCTGTTTGCGTTTCCGGGAGCAGACCCGTTGGGTGTGCTCTTTTTTTGTATCGGAAAGGAGGGCATAACGATGCGGGGATCCTGGTGACCCGTGAAGGAAATACGTATCATTTTGCAGTCGAGTTGGATGTCGACTCGGTTGTCGAAGTGGATTCGACGCAGGACAAGGAACGTGTGAACGAAATCATCGACTCGCTGATCCCGAAAGTGCCGGAAATCCGCGAGCAGTTCGGCAACTGTTTGCCGGACTAGTGAAGCGGTAAGGCGGCTGGAGCAGCGATTGCCCGATAGATAGTGCGGATGCGGCGGGCTCCGGTGCGGGAGCCTAGTGGGCTGGACAGACCGGTGCTGGCATGGGTTTCGACAGATAGGGCGGCACCGGTTGACGCAGCGGCGGACGATCGCTATAATGAGGAGCAAACCAGAACAGTGAGAACGCGATGCGGAAGCGGAGTAGGATGCAGTCCACAGCCAGAGAGGGAGCCCCCCGGCTGCAAGGGTTCCTCTGTGAAGGGTATCCGAAGCTACTTCCTAGTGCAGCTAATCCCTGCCGGTTTGTGCCCGTTACCGCACATCTGAGGTGGCCCAGTGATCTCTTTTCGGGTCCCATCAAAGTACTCGGAATTCTCTTCGAAGGCCAGGCTTCACTTTGATGGGTGGGCAATCAGGGTGGTACCGCGAGAGTCGAGCCTTTCGTCCCTGGAGTGGATGAAAGGCTTTTTTGCGTGGATTTTGCGGGCGGGAGGACCGATTCGTACAGATTGACAGCGAGGAGGATTTTCATGAAATCGTCTGAAATTCGTGAGAAGTTTCTGCGTTTTTTTGCATCGAAAGGGCATGATATTGTACCAAGCGCAAGCCTGGTTCCGTACAACGACCCGTCGCTTTTGTGGATCAACGCCGGGATGGCGCCGCTCAAAAAATATTTTGACGGCAGCGAGATTCCGAAGAATCCGAGGATGACCAACTCGCAAAAATGCATCCGCACCAATGACATCGAAAACGTGGGGAAGACCGCCCGGCACCATACGTTTTTCGAAATGCTCGGCAACTTCTCGATCGGCGACTATTTCAAGCGGGAAGCGATTCACTGGGCGTGGGAGTTTCTGACCTCGAAAGAGTGGATCGGGTTTGACAAAGACCGCCTGTATGTGACGATCCATCATGAAGACGACGAGGCGTTCAAAATCTGGCACGAAGAGATCGGGCTGCCGGAATCGAAAATCGCCCGCACGGAAGACGACAACTTCTGGGATATCGGCGAGGGGCCGTGCGGACCGTGCTCCGAAATTTTTTACGACCGCTATCCGGAAAAAGGACAGCCGGAGCAGTTCCATCCGGATCTGGACGGCGGCACCCGCTTCCTGGAAGTGTGGAACCTGGTGTTCTCGCAATTCAACCATAACCCGGACGGCACCTACACTGAGCTGCCGAAGAAAAACATCGACACCGGCGCCGGGCTGGAGCGGCTCTGTTCGATTTTGCAAAACAGCGAAACGAACTTCGACACCGACCTGTTTTTGCCGATCATTGAGGAGACAAGTCGGATCGCCGGCAAGCCGTACCGTGAAAAAGAAGAATGGGACGTGGCCTTCAAGGTGATCGCCGACCATGTGCGCACGGTCACGTTCTCGATCGGCGACGGTGCGCTTCCGTCAAATGAGGGGCGCGGCTATGTGATTCGCCGGTTGCTGCGGCGGGCGGTCCGCTACGGAAAAGTGCTGGGCATCGAAAAGCCGTTCCTGTTCTCGCTGGTGAAAGTAGTCGGTGACATCATGGGCGTGTACTATCCGGAAGTCGTCGAAAAACGGGAATTTATCGAGCGGGTGATTAAAGCGGAAGAGGAACGTTTCTCGGAGACGCTGCAGGAAGGCGAGAACTTGCTGGCTGACGTGATCGCCCGTGTGAAAGCGGAGGGCAGAACGGTGATTCCCGGCGACGATGTGTTCCGTCTGTACGACACGTACGGATTCCCGATCGACCTGACGGAGGACATCGCGTTTGAAAACGGCCTGACTGTGGACCGCGAAGGCTTCGAAAAAGCGCTGCAGGAACAGCGGGAACGGGCCCGCGCCGCTCGCAAGGACGTGTCGTCGATGCAGGTGCAGAACACCGTTTTTGACGAGCTTGGCGAACTCGTTTCAACGTTTGTCGGTTATACGGAACTGGCTTCGTCCGGAAAAGTGCTGGCGATTTTGAAGGATGGGCAGATTGCAAAATCGGCGCAGGAAGGCGACGTGGCCGAAGTGGTGCTTGACCACACCCCGTTTTACGCGGAATCGGGCGGACAGGTGGCCGATACGGGCATCATCTCCGTCGGCGAGAAAGCGCAGCTGCAGGTACTGGATGTACAGAAGGCGCCGAACGGCTACCATCTGCACAAGGTGCAGGTGATCTCCGGCGAGGTTGAAGTGTTCGACACGGTGGAAGCGGCGATTGACGAAGCGAAGCGGGCCGACATCATCAAGAACCACACGGGCACGCATCTGCTGCACAAGGCGCTGCGGGAAGTGCTGGGCGATCATGTGGCACAAGCCGGTTCGCTGGTGGAAGCGGACCGCCTGCGGTTTGACTTCTCCCATCTGAGTGCGATGACGCCGGAGGAAATCGAGGCTGTCGAGCGGAAAGTGAACGAACAGATCTGGGCCAACCTGCCGGTCGAGATCAGCGAAATGCCGCTGGAAGAAGCGAAAAAACTGGGCGCCATGGCATTGTTCGGCGAAAAATACGGCGATGTGGTGCGCGTGGTCAAGGCGGGCGACTACTCGATCGAACTGTGCGGCGGTTGCCATGTGCGGCGAACCGGGGAAATCGGGATTTTTAAAATCGTGTCCGAGTCGTCGATCGCGGCGGGCATCCGGCGGATTGAAGCGGTCACCGGCCGCGGCGCATACCAGTATATGCAGCAGCAGAGCAAGCTGCTGGAGGAAATTGCGGGCAAGCTGAAATCGAACGTGAAGGACATTCCGGTGCGGGTCGAAGCGTTGCAGTCGAACGTGAAGGAACTAACGAAGGAAATCGAATCGTTGAAGGGCAAGCTGGCTTCCTACGAAGTGAAAGGGTTGCTTGACAAAGTGCAGCAGGTGGAAGGCATTTCGTACATCGCGGCGGAAGTGGCCGGATTGGATTCGGACGCTCTCCGCAATGTGGCGGAGGATCTGCGGAACCGGATCGGTTCCGGCGTCGTCGTGGTTGGTGCGGCGAATGACGGAAAAGTGAATTTTGTCGCTGGCGTCACGAAAGACCTTGTGGCCAAAGGTCTGCAGGCCGGCAAGATCGTCAAGGAAGTGGCGGCGATTACGGGCGGCGGCGGCGGCGGACGCCCCGAACTGGCACAGGCGGGCGGAAGGGATGCCGCCAAACTGGCGGATGCGATCGCCCAGGTCCCGAACATCCTGAAAAATCAGCTGGCGAATGCGCGGTAATCGGTTGATGCTTGGCGAGGCCCCGAACCAGGGGCCTCTTTTGCTGCTGCCCATTGTATCGGAAGGGAATAAAGCAGGCCAGAAAAGGCAAAATAACCTCTGTGAATCGATTACAGGAGGTTTTGAGCATGGCGTTGATTCCTTTTGAACCGTTCCGCCATCTGGAAAATGTGCGGCGGGAGCTGGACCGATTTTTCACGCCGGGCGTGCCGTTCGGATGGTTGACCGGCACGGAGGGGAATTTTGGCGTTCCACGGATCGATGTGTATGAAACGGACAATGAAGTCGTGGCCACCTGCGATCTTCCCGGGCTGGAGAAAAAGGAAGATGTGCAGATCGACATCGACAACAATGTGCTGACGATCAGCGGCACCATCAACCGTGTGAATGAGGTGAGAGACGAGCGAATGCACAGACAGGAGCGGTTTGTCGGACGTTTCCACCGCTCGGTCACGCTGCCTGCTCGTGTTGCGGCGGAAGGCGTGAAAGCAAGTTACCGAAACGGCGTGCTGGAAGTGCGCATGCCGAAACTGCAGACGGATACAAGACGACGGATCGACGTAGAGTTTCACTAATCGCCCGCGTTTGCCGGTATTGGCGAGACCGGGCAAAAACCGTACCTGCAAGCTGCCGGGAAGCCCCGGCAGCTTTTCAATAAATGATTTGTAAAAAGTTCGTGAAGGGTGAAACTTTTTTTATCCTGCCGTCGTCTAAATGAGTAGAGACGATTTTAAGGAGGAGCCTGAGATGGAAGGGATGTTCGCATTGGTATTGCTGGCCGTGTGCATCGGAGCGGGGCTTGCCTATATCGCGCTCGGGGACGGAACTCACGTTTCGGTGGACGAACAGGAGTAAGGGCCGGCTGCGGGCATGTCGTCCAAGACCTGAGAGCACCAAATCGATGATAGTAGCTCGGAATTAGAGAGATGAATCCGAGTCTGGACAAGGGGTGAATGGGTCAAAAATCGCCTATTTTGTTAACCTTGGAAAGCCATTTTCAAAAAATGGGCATGCCAAATAACCCGACAATATCGGGTTTTTAAAAAATATGGAAAAGGCCTGTGACTATGCAGCTAATTGGCTTGCAAACCATTCGTCCAGTGAAGGAAGGTTCGCTTTTCTTGCTTCTTCCAACCATGCGTCGGCATGTTGGCACATGGCAATCAAGTAGACTCGAATGTTCCA
>NZ_AQXL01000114.1 GCF_000376225.1 Effusibacillus pohliae DSM 22757 | reverse complement strand
CGGAACCCGGCCTATTTTTGTGTCTGAAAGGGTACGTTTTCCGCTGATTTTTGGGGGAAAGATTATTTTCGCTTATTTCTCAGCCCTTGTCCCGTTTGGCTTCCCGGACATCGCAAAAAGCTCGGAAATCTGAAAAACGGAAAAATTGACCGGCAGAAACTTTCCTGGAAAAAACAGGTTCTTTTTGCTTCGCCCCGCCTCGTGCCGCTTGCCAATCGCCTTCGCCACGGCACCTCGGCCTCAAACGATAGGTTCTTTTTGCCCGGTTAGGGCAAAGTAAGAATGGAGGTGGGCTTAGATGTTCAAAAAATTCCTGCTGTCAGCGGCGTTTTTGATTGCTCTGTTCGGCCAACAAACGGCGCAAGCGGCCGAAATGCATGATCTTGAGCTGTTCGATGTGACGAAAGGGAAAGTGGTGCAACACATGCTCAACACGGAGGAGATCCAACAGGAAGCCCGCTTGTGGCTGCAATCGGTAACCGGCTTGGCACCGGAAGCGAAGCTGGAATTCCGCGATGGGCTGATCCTGAAAGTGCCTCTCACCCCGCCGGTTCACGCTGGCAATGTGACGATCTCGCGGCTGTTTGTCATTTTCAGACCGGCGAAAGATCCGTTGTTGCTGCTGCTGACGGAGGACAACCGACCCTTGCTGATCCGCTTCGATCCCGGTCGCCCTCCCCTGCTGTCAACGCTGCAACAGTATTGCAGTATCCCGTTGCTCTACGACCTGCGTTAGAATTCAGGCAAAATCGACAGGTTGCAGCCCTGTTCCGGTTCTCCGTCGCCGGCCGAGTTGGCCATGTACCAGTTTCCCTGCCGGTCGATGGCGTTCAGCGAATCGAATCCGCCGGCTGCTGCCTGTTGCATCGCCTGCTCGATCGTCAAAATCCGGCCGGTATGCGTTTTCACTTGCGTGATGTTGCCGTTGGCGTCTTTGCGGACGGCAACGATTTTTTCTCCGAGCATCGGAAAAACCCCTCCTGCGCGCTGGCTGACTTATGCAACGCTTAGTATGCAACCGGTGCGCTCGAATTACACTTTCTCCACGTTGCACACGCAATCATAGACAGAACTGGAAATCCCGAGGTCAGCCGGTTGATTGGACGTCAGGTCATTGACGCTGCCGCCCATCCGGTTCCACCAGCCCTGCTCGATCACAACCGTTTGCGGATGCATCGTTCGCTTGATTCGAATCCGCCCCACAAATTCGCCACGGTCATTATACACGCGTACGCGGTCGCCGTCTTGCAGCTGCTTCTCGCGGGCGACCGATTCGGACACTTCCACAATCGGCTGTTCCTGACGCTTCAGGATATAGTGCTGCGAGTTTAACGAGTGGCGCGGATGAACGGTCAGCAGTTGGTAGGGATACTTGTCCCCCCGTTTCCGGTCGCGATGCGGATGTTCGCGAGGTTTTTGGTACACGGGCAACGCAGTGCGGCCTTCTCTCACAGCCGTATCGGAGTAAAATTCGTATTTGCCGGAAGGTGTGGCAAACTTGCGGTCTGCCCAGGGGATTTTCGCACTCGGAGCCGCGACGAAGTGCTCCTCCTGCAACCGTTCCAGCGTCACCCCCGCTTCCGCCAGCGGTGCCAACACGACGCGCAGCCATTCGTGCAGCGGTCGTCGAAATTCCGCGCCAAAGCCTAATGTGTCCGCCAGACCGGCAAAAATCTCCCAGTCCCGTTTTGCCTGCCCGAGCGGTTCCACACACTGGTTGACATAGATCAAGTAGGGATGCCACATGGAGGAGTACAGAATATCTTCTTCTTCAAACACACTGGTGCAGGGCAAAAAATAGTCGGCTACATCCGCCGTGTCATGCATGAACATATCGATCAGCACCACGCAGCCGACGTTCCGGTACGCTTCCATTGTCCGCTTGCGGTTTCCCACCTGCGCCACCGGATTCGATCGGGTGACAAACAAGATTTCCACCGGCGGGTCCGCTTGCAGGATCGCTTCCGCCTGTTCCACTTTCGAAAATTCGCGCCACACCCCGCCGCGCCCTTCCAGAGTAAGCGCATCCCAATCCAGCCACTTCGACCAGATGCGATTGGCATAATTCACCCCGCCGCCAGAGATTCCGATATTGCCGCTCATCGCCGCCAGCGCGTGAATGGCCCGGATCGTGTTTCCTCCATTCGCATAGCGCTGCAAACCGATCCCCAGCAGCGTCGCGACAGGCCGGTCCGCATATAGATCGGCCAGCTTGAGCACGTCAGCCATCGACACTTCCGCTTCCGCACACAGTTCTTCCAGCGACAGTTTGCGCAAATAGGAAGCGAATTCGGTGAATCCGACCGAATGCCGTTCCACAAACTCCCGATCATACCGACCTGCATCCAGCAGCACCCGGCAGACGGCCAACGCCAGCGCTCCATCCGTCCCCGGCCGCGGATACACCTGCCAATCGGCGCTGTCCGACAAATCGGTGTGCAGCGGATTGACGATCACCAGCTTTGTCCCATTTTTTCGGGCGGCTTTGATGAAAGGCATCATGTGCATATTGGTGACTGTCACATTACGGCCCCACACGACAATCGCCCTGCTGTTCAGATGATCGTATGGATCATGGCTGAGACAGACGCCCATGTCGTAGCGGCCGGCTTCCAGACCGGCTTCCCAGCAAAGCGACCCGACCGTTTTTGTATAGCCGCCGAACAGGTTAAAAAAACGGACTTCCAGTTCCTTCAACATGCCGCCGGAACCGCTGTCAAACGTGTGCATGACGGCGGTCGGTCCGTATCTCTCCTTCGCTGTCCGCATCTTATCCGCGATTTCTTGAAACGCCTGCTGCCACGGAATGTCCTCCCAGCAGCCATCCACTTTCTTCTTGGGATGCAGCACCCGCTCCGGGTGATACATCCGGTCCACCAGCCGTTTTCCTTTTACGCACAGTCTGCCCCGCGTGATCGGATGATCCGGATCGCCTTCCACTTTCAGGACTTTCCCGTCCTCCACATAGGCGATCATGCTGCAGCAGTCCCAGCAGTCGAGGGGACAAGCCGTCCGTATTTGTCGCACCGTCATGCTTCCAGGTCCCCTTCCCCTGCCCTCCGCAGCACCTTCCGCATCTGCCGCTCAAACTGGCTGCGCGGGATCATCACACTCCGCTGGCAATTGATGCATTTCATGCGAATGTCCGCACCCATGCGAATCACCTGCCACTCATTCGCTCCACAGGGATGCGGTTTCTTCATCTGGACCACGTCGCCCAGCCCGAATTCCTTCCGTTCCACCCTGCATCCTCCTTTCTACTTCGCCTCGGCGGGTCACGCTACCCGATTTTTCCGCCGGCGTGATGCAATTACCCTTCAGTCGAAACCGGATTGCCCTTGCCGTCGACCGACGGCGAAATCATGACCTGCTTCGGATAGGGGATTTCGATCCCTTTTTCGTCAAACGCCAACTTGATTCGCCTGCGCAATTCGCGGGCTACCGGAATGTTTTCCGTCGGCTTGCAATCGGCCGTCACTCGGATGATAACCTCCGACGGTCCGAAGTTTTGCACGCCCAGTACCTGCGGTTCACCGACGATCGACGGCATTTCTTCCTGCGCCTTCTTCAACACCTCTTTCAGCGTCTCAAACACCCGGTCCAGGTTCTCCTCGTAAGCGACACCCACATCGATCACCGCCAGCGAGTTGGCTTTCGAAAAATTGGTCACATCGGTGATCCGCCCGTTCGGTATGATATGCACTTCCCCGGTCCACGCCCGAATCGTGGTGATCCGCAAGCCGATCGCTTCCACCGTGCCGCGGTAGTTGCCCGTTTGAATCAAATCACCGACCGCAAACTGGTCCTCCAAGATGATAAAGAACCCGGTGATCACGTCGCGGATCAAACTCTGGGCGCCGAAACCGATCGCCAACCCGACGATGCCTGCCCCGGCCAACAGCGATTTGATCGGAAAGTCCAGCTGTTCGAGAATCGTCATGATCACAAAGAAGTAGACCACATAGCGGAGCACGTTGGTGCTTAATACCGTCAGGGTGCGTGTCCGACGAGCGTCCATGCGAACGGCTCGGTTCGAAAACAAACGGGCGAACGCCGCTGATCCGACGCTGATGATGATTTTGGCCCCGATCAGCAGCAATCCAATTTTCAAGCATCCGTATACAATGCTCCCCCAGAATCCCGGGTCGCTGAGTTTGTCCAACAGATTGCGATTCAATTCATGAAACTGCATCCACAAATGCATTTCTCCCACTCCTCCAAGCTACCTTGCAATTGCGTTCATAACAATCCAGACAAAAAAGGAACGCGCCAGCTGCAGATCCAAAGCTTCCCAGCCTTGGACCCACGACAGGAGCCCTAAACATTTTACCATATACGCCGCCAAAACGCTTCCTATCGCAATCCCCAGCAGGCTTCCCGCAATCCTCGACAGAACCGTTCCGCCCGGTTCTTTCCATACGGTCTGAAACACCTGCAAAATCATCTGCATCCCGATCCACACCGCAAGCGCCGCAATGCCGACGATCAGCAAATGGTACAAGTTCTGCGCAACGCCCGGCCCCGGATCGGACAACCCGAATCCGGTCGGAACGGAACGGATATGCTCGCGCAACCATTTTCGAAACTCCAACGCGCCGCCGTCGATGAAGTGATCCCGCAGCAGCGGAATCAAGAAAATGGCAGCGGCACTCGCACCGCCGACGCTCACGCTATCGATCAGCGCGCGAAATCCTCCGCGCCGCCAGCCTAAAATGCCCGACCACGACAACAGACAGAGAATCAGCAGGTCGATCATGCCGCCCCAGCCTCCTAAATGCCAACCAACCCTGTTCCACCTAAGGTAGTGTCCCATTTTATACCTATTACAAGCATCGGAGTATAGAACCGCTTCGTTTTCCATAAACTGATAGTAATACCCTAACCGGAGGAATTCTATGTCGAATTTCAGAATTGATCATACCCTTCCGAATGCCGCCTCCGTGCTGCGTTCCCATTTATCCGGGTTGCTCGTCAAACGGGCTCCCGAGCAGCCGATCGTCATTCTCTGCATCGGCACCGATCGTTCGACCGGGGACGCGTTGGGTCCGTTGGTGGGCAGTCGGCTGCAGACGATTTTTATGCATGAAGAATGCCCGGTATACGGCACATTAGAACATCCGGTGCACGCCGTCAATTTGACCGAAACATTGGCTTCCATCAAACGGCTCTATCCGGATCCTTATCTGATTGCAGTGGACGCTTGCCTGGGACAGCTCAGTTCGGTCGGCATGATCTGCATCGGAGAAGGGCCTTTGAAGCCGGGGGCGGGTGTTAACAAAAATCTGCCGGAGGTCGGTGACGTGCACATCACCGGAATCGTCAATGTCGGCGGGTTTATGGAATACTTTGTGCTGCAAAACACCCGCCTGTCGGTCGTCATGAAAATGGCCGAGTGCATTGCCCAAACGCTGGCGGAAACGGTCGCGCCGCTGCTGAAAGTTGCCCCGTATAGAGACGTCCGCTTGGAATCAAACTATCTTCGTGCGATTCCAAAAGGAGGGCTGTAAGCATGAGTCGAATTGCTGTCGAAGCCAATCTGACCCCGGTGCAAGAATATCTGTCCGAACAAGGGTATCAGGTCGACACGCTGGATGCGGCCAACTTGAACCAGGCGCAAAACAAGTATACTGCGATCGTGATTTCCGGCGCTGACCAAAACCTGATGGGGATTCACAACGTGGCACAGGGATGCCCTGTAATTAACGCCCACGGCCTGACGCCGCAGCAGGTTCATAAGCGCCTGCAGCAATTGAAATAAGCAGCACTAGAGGAAACTCGGCTAAAAGCGCCCGCCGCATCACCCAGCGAAGTGGCGCTGCCCTTCACAGCTTACTCCGAGTACTTCGCTGGGGACCCACATGCCGGTCCAAACACAAAAGCCGCCACATCGCCCAGCAAAGTGACGCTGCGCTTCGCAGCCTTATTCCAAGTACTTTGCTGGGGCACCAAAAGCGTCGTGTTCGGCACTAGCCCATCCGTTTGCGTCGCAACGCCGAGTTGATCGTTCCGTGATCAAAAAAGTCCCCGATCGACGGGGACTCTCTCATTTGAAAAACGAGTGGCGAACCGAGGTTGTGTCAGCCGCTGGCTAATTTGCTTCGTGGCTACCGCCGTCCATGCAGTTGTTTTGTGCGGCCCCTGCCAATTGTTTTTCCGGCTGGTGCCGTTCACTGTTCGAAATTCCGAATCGCCAGTTGAATCGCTTCCTTCTCCTCATCCGTCAATTTGTAGGCGGAGTCGCCGTTTTTCACAGGCTTGGCGTAGGTTCGCGTATCCTCCCGGCCATAGAGGCTGGAGATGACCACCCCATTTTTGTTCCGGTTCAACAACGCGACCGAAAAACTGAGGTCGCTGCCCACATCATCAAATGCATTGTAGCGTACGATGCCGATCGGGCCAATGCTGTTTGCGATGTCCTGGCGGACTTTCGACTGCGCCTCCTGCACCGCCTGAACCTGATTGCGCAGATTTTGCAATTCGGCCGCCTGCTTGATCATCACCTCCTCCAGGTTGGACTTGTCGACTCCCCTCATCAATTGCCGATATCTTTTGTACAACCGGTTGAAACGCACCGTTTGAATCACAAAAAACAAAACCGTCATAACCAAAAAACCGATCAGTACGAAAACCAAAGCTTCCGGATGATCCAAGATCCACTGCTGAAAATCGAACATGCAGGATTGCTCCTCCCCACCGAACAAGTGCGTTCTTGTCGTTTAGTTTACCATATTTTGCTTGATGATTTCGCAGGCCGTAAGTCCTATCTCAGGACAGCAACCACTTGATGATGCCGGCAACAAAGATGGCTGGCAGTAGGTTGCCCACATTCATTTTTTTGATTTCCAACACATTCAGCGCAATCCCCATGATCAGAACGCCGCCCGTTGCCGACATGACGGTGATCACCGGCTGCGACAAGAATTCCCGCAACCAGTGGGCCGACAGCGCAATGATTCCCTGATACAAAAGCACCGGCACGGCAGCCAGCGCGACGCCGATGCCCATCGTGGAAGTAAAGATGATGGCCGAGAATCCATCCAGCAGCGATTTTGTGTAGAGAACCGAGTGATTTTGGTTGAGGCCGCTTTCCAGCCCGCCGACGATCGCCATCGCTCCCACGCAGTAGATCAGGGAGGCGAACACGAACGCTTCCGAAATCTTCCCTTGACCGAAGCGGTCCAATTTTTGCTCGGCGAGGCGGCCCGCCGCATCCAGTTTCGCCTCAATGTCCATCCATTCGCCGATCACCGCTCCGATCACCAGCGAGACGATCACCCAAAAGAGGTCATCCCCCGCCTTGAACGCCATGGTGGCACCGATTACAAACACTGCCATCCCCAGTCCCTGAATGATCGTCTGTTTCATTTTTTCCGGGATCCGCTGTAAAATTGCACCCAACAGCGAACCGGCGATGATCGCCGCCGCGTTCACCAATGTCCCTAACAGTGCCATGTCCTTGCTCCTCTCATCCTGCAATCTCTTTTAATGCACGAACCAATTCTCCGATTTCCTGTTCTGTATTGAAATATCCAAGACTGGCACGAACCAGCCCTGTCCGGATGGTGCCAACCGTTTCATGGGCAAGCGGAGAACAGTGCAGTCCCGCCCGCACTGCGATCTGGTAATGCGTATCCAAAATAAACCCGACCTCATTCGCGTCATATCCCTCCATCGAAAACGAAACGACCGGGCAGCGCGGCTGATCCCGATCCGGTCCGTAGAGCGCAAGCCCTGGAATAGCGGACAATTCTTCGATCAGCAGGCGGGTCAATTGCTCTTCGTGTTTACGAATCGTTTCCAGGCCTGTCTCTTCAATAAATTTGAGGCCGGCACCAAGACCGGCGATGCCGACCGTGTTGCGAGTCCCGCTTTCGTACCGGTCGGGGCGAGTCGGCGGCTGCTCCGCCAATTCCGATTGACCTCCGGTCCCCCCGTGCAACAGCGGCACCAAGTCGAGTTCGGGATGGATGTAGAGACCGCCTGTCCCCTGCGGACCATACAAACTCTTATGACCGGGAAAAGCCAACAGGTCGATATTCATCGCTTCCACATCAATCGGCCAAAAGCCGGCCGTCTGCGACGCGTCCACCATGAATTTGACGTTGTGCCGCCGGGCGATCCAGCCCAGTTGTTCGATCGGTAAAATTCTTCCGGTCAGATTGGATGCATGTGTGACGACCAACAGCTTGGTATTTTTGCGAAATGACTCTTCTACGTCCCGAAGCAGGGAATCGTCTGAATCCGATACCGTTACGTATGTAACGTCAATCCCATTTTGCCGCAGAAATTCCAGCGGTCTTCGGACAGAATTGTGTTCCAGGCTGGTGGTGACTACATGATCCCCCGGCTTCAGATATCCCTTTAGCCCCAGATTGATCGATTCGGTCGCGTTTTGGGTGAAGATCACATCATTCGGATTTTTCACGTGAAACAGCTTCGCCAGCCGGGTTCTCGTTTGCTCAATCGTTGCGGCCGCCTGCAGCGCCAGACGGTGTCCGCTGCGGCCCGGATTGGCGGCAAACTCCCGCATCACTTGCAGCATTGCTTCCGCCACTTCCGGTGGTTTTGGCCATGTGGAAGCCGCGTTATCCAGATAGATCATTTGTCTCCACCCCACTCTTTTCGGTTGATCTACCAGACCACACATTCGTTTGTTCTGCAAAAAGGGTATGCTCATTCGTGTATTCGCTTCATCGACAGACAGAAAACCGGCATTGCAGAAAAAATTGGCTGATCACAACGCCGCTGCAGGCAAATTCGGCCATCATAACTGGGCTTTCGAGAAATCCTTCACAATACCGCGGCCTTGCGGTGAATCCTTTTCAGCATTCATTTCGACGCCATAAAAAGGATTCGAAGCACTCCTGGCGAAGTGCCCCACAATCCAGAGGAAGCTTTTTGGATCCAAACGTTCAAAAAGAAGGAGAGGGCGGACGCCTCTCCGATCCGTTCTTTTGCTGATCAATCGCTGATCAATTGCAGAATCCGTTCCAAATCTTCCAGCGAGTAGTATTCAATCTCGATTTTTCCCCGCTTCTTGCCAGACTGGATTTTTACGGAAGTCCCCAGACACGATCTGAATTTTTCTTCGTACTGTTGAATAATACGATCAGGTGCCTGTTTTTTCTTTTTTGTTTCACGTGGAACATTTTGTGTCAGCCGGTTGACCAACTGTTCCACCGCCCGCACACTCAGTTCATCTTCAATGATCTTTTTCACGACCAACAATTGCTGTTGTTGATCTTCCAGACCGAGAATCGCCCGGGCATGTCCCATTGTAATTGTTCCACGTGAAACATAATCGCGGATTTGCTGGGGCAAATGTAACAAACGCAGGAAGTTCGCCACGTGCGACCTGCTTTGGCCGACTTTTTTCGCCAACTCATCCTGTGTCAGGTCAAATTTTTCCATCAGATTGCTATAAGCTTCCGCGATCTCAATCGGATTCAGATCTTCCCGCTGCAGGTTCTCGATCAGAGCGATCTCGGTCATCTGCCGATCGTCAAATTCTTTTACAACGATCGGAACTTCCGCCAGACCGGCCGAGCGAGCTGCCCGCCACCTTCTTTCGCCCGCGACAATCTCGTAACCCCGGAAACTTTTTCTGACGATAATCGGTTGGATCACACCATGCTGCCTGATCGACTCCGCCAGTTCCTGCAACTTCTCCTGGTTGAACTCTTTACGCGGTTGATACGGATTGGGGCGCAAATCTTCCACCTTTGCAGTCAACACCGTATCATCGTCTGCAATTTGCGGCAACAGCGCTTCTAACCCTTTGCCAAGACGCTTGCTCATAAGTTCGACACTTCCTTTGCAAGGTCCATATACACTTCCGCGCCCCGTGACTTCGGATCATATGTAATGATCGGCTGTCCATGGCTGGGAGCTTCGCTTAAGCGAACATTCCGGGGAATGATCGTATTATACACTTTCTCCCGGAAGTACTTTTTGACATCCTCAATCACCTGGATTCCCAGATTGGTGCGGGCATCCAACATGGTCAACACAACACCCTCGATTTCCAGCTTGGTATTCAAATGTTTCTGCACCAACCGGATCGTGTTCAGCAACTGACTTAACCCTTCCAAGGCGTAATATTCACATTGGATGGGAATCAATACCGAGTCGGAAGCGGTCAAGGCGTTGACCGTCAGAAGGCCAAGTGAAGGAGGACAGTCGATAATGATGTAATCGTACTTATTCTTGAGAGGCTGCAACGCTTTCCGAAGCCTTACCTCACGGGAAATGGTCGGCACCAGTTCGATTTCGGCACCCGCCAGTTGAATGGTGGCCGGTATGATATGAAGTCCTTCCACCTCGGTTGGCAAAATGGCGTCGAGTACATCCACCTCGTTGATCAAAACGTCATAAATGCAACAATTAACGTCCGCTTTATTGATTCCAACCCCGCTCGTCGTGTTTCCCTGCGGGTCAATATCTACCAAAAGCGCTCGTTTACCCAGTGTCGCCAGGCAGGCACCGAGGTTTACGGCCGTCGTGGTCTTACCGACTCCGCCCTTTTGATTTGCGACTGCGATAATCCTCGCCAAGAGTTTCACCTCGTTATTATAGAGTTCTAAGATGCGATTCCTGCCTATGAATCTGACAACCTATATTTTACAAGATAGAGGGGCAAAATAAAAGGCACATTGCCAGAAGTACCCGGAACAATAGGCAGAACGTCCGGTGTCAAAAGCAAACAAAAAATCAGGCGGATGGTCGCCTGATTGGAAAACAGATGGCCGATTTACGTTTTCGGGACTCGAATCACAAACTGGTAGTACTCCGGGTGGTCTTCCTCCAACGTTTCCACTGTCAGTCCCGTTTTATGGATCATATCGAGCGATTGACGAATCGTGTTAACAGCCAAGCGGACATCTCTGGAAAATGAAACTTTCCGCGGTTTCGGTTTCGGTTTTTCCAGCAGCTGTTCGACCCGCGTTTCCGTTTGTTTCACGTTCCACTGCTTTTCGATCACTTCCGCCAGCACTTGCAGTTGCAGTTCCGGCGTCGGCAAGGAAAGCATCGCTCGCGCATGCCGTTCGGTGATCTCGCGTTTCAACAACGCATCCTGCACTTGCTGCGGCAAATTCAGCAGTCGCAGTTTGTTGGCGATCGTCGATTGCGCTTTGCCGAGCCTTTGCGCCAGACTTTCCTGTGTCAGCCCGTGCAGTTCGATTAATTGCTGGTAGGCAACCGCCTCTTCAATCGCCGTCAGTCCTTCCCGCTGCAAATTTTCGATCAGCGCAACGGAGGCTGCCTGCGTATCGGTAAACTCGCGAACGATCGCCGGGATACTGGACAAACCCAATTTTTTTGCCGCCCGCCAGCGCCGCTCTCCCGCGATCAACTCATAGACGGCGCCGTATTTTCTGACCACGATCGGCTGGATAATCCCATGCGTCTTGATCGTCTGGCTCAGTTCGTTGATCCGTTCATCGTCAAACACCGTTCGCGGCTGAAACCGGTTTGGCTGAATCGAATCGACCGGTATCTGTATCACTTCTTCCGTCCCGGACGCTTCCCGGTCGGATCCGCCAAACAATCTGGACAACTGGTCTCTCATTCTTCTCCCCCACCTGCCTCAATTCCCGAAAAGAATACCGGCACATTCGGTATGCACGACTATTTATTCGAGACGGCTGCCAAAAGTTCCTTCTTTGTGTAGCACGACTTGGCACTTTAGTGCCAAAGCGTGACTTGTGCCCTTTGGGTGCTAGAGGATCGGTTTTTTGGCGGGGGTTCCCGCTTTCCGGGGGTACGCAGCAGGCGTTGCCTTGATTTTTTTCACCACCAGGATCATCCGGGTGCCTTCCACTTCTTCCAAATCGAATGTTCGCACATCCACCAGCTCGCCGCCCAACACTTGCAGCGCTTTCGCTGATTCCTTCGCCTCCGCTTCTCCGTCCGGCCCCTTCATCACGAAAAAATAGCCGCCCACTTTGACGAACGGCAAGCACAATTCAAGCAACACAGGTAACCGGGCGACCGCCCTTGCGGTCACCTGATCGAATGTATCGCGCCACTCGGGCTTGCGGCCGAAATCCTCCGCCCGTCCATGCACCGCCGAAAAATCGGCCAACTGCAACTCCCTCCCCAATTCGCTCAAAAAGGTGATGCGCTTTTGCAGCGAATCAAGCACCTTCACCCGCAGCTCGGGGGAAACAATCGCCACCGGCACCGACGGAAAACCGGCCCCCGCCCCCACATCCAGCAAATTGGCAGACCGATCAAACTGCGGAACCGTCAGGAGTGTCAGCGAGTCGTAAAAATGCTTCCAATAGACGCCCGCTTCATCCGTGATCGCCGTCAGGTTCATCCGTTCATTCCAATCGACCAGCATTTCATAATAACGAGCAAAACGGGCGAGGATCTCCTCACCCACTTCAATCCCCGTCTGCTGTCCGATTTTCACTGCGAACCGCTGCTGTAAAGAGCTCGTCATGCGCCGGCACTCCTTTTGATTTTTCCTTCCAGCCAGACCAGCAAAATCGAAATGTCAGCCGGCGTGACACCCGAGATGCGCGAGGCCTGGCCGATCGACCGCGGGCGGATGTTCGACAGTTTCTCCTTCGCTTCCGAAGACAGCCCGTGAATCGCATGATAATCGATATCTTCCGGAATCAGCCGCTGCTCCAATTTTTTCTGCCGTTCGATCTGCTGGGTTTGCTTGTTGATATACCCGGCGTATTTGATCTGGATCTCCACCTGTTCCGCCACTTCCGGATGCACCGGTTCCGGTGAGGGTGCCAGTTCCTCGATCGCTTTGTAGTCGATCTCCGGCCGCTTCAGCAGTTGATCCAACGTCACCGCCTGGTCTTTTTCCAGCGGTTTGGTCCCTTTCGATTGCAGGAACGGATTGATCTCGTCCGCCTTGAATCG
This sequence comes from Effusibacillus pohliae DSM 22757, assembly GCF_000376225.1. Taxonomy (NCBI): domain Bacteria; kingdom Bacillati; phylum Bacillota; class Bacilli; order Caryophanales; family Alicyclobacillaceae; genus Effusibacillus; species Effusibacillus pohliae. The sequence goes on along the minus strand of NZ_AQXL01000114.1, from coordinate 41,138 downwards.
GATCGATTGCAGCCGCGTCATTTCCCGCTCGATGCCCTCTTTCTTGCGCAGCAGTCGTTCATAGCGCTGCAGTGGCACCAGGCCGATCCGGTAGCCGATGTCCATCAACCGCAGGTCCGCATTGTCGTTCCGCAAAATCAGCCGGTACTCGGCGCGGGACGTCAGCAGGCGGTACGGTTCATTCGTGCCTTTGGTGACCAGATCATCGATCATCACACCGATGTAGGCGTCAGACCGGCCCAAAATCACCGGCTCCCGATCGAGAACCGACAGGGCGGCGTTGATTCCCGCGATGATGCCCTGCCCGGCCGCTTCTTCATAGCCGGACGTTCCGTTGATTTGTCCCGCCGTATACAACCCTTTGATCTCTTTCGTTTCCAGCGTCAGTTTCAGTTGGGTCGGCAAAATCGCATCATACTCGATCGCATAGCCAGGCCGCATCATCTCTACCTGTTCCAGGCCGGGAATCGTTCGCAAAATCTGGAATTGCACATCCTCCGGCAGCGAAGTGGACAAGCCTTGCACATACCATTCGGCCGTATCTTTCCCTTCCGGCTCCAGGAAAATCTGATGGGCCGGTCGGTCGGCAAAGCGGACCACCTTATCTTCGATCGACGGGCAATAACGCGGGCCGGTGCCCTCGATTTCACCCGAATACATCGGCGCCCTATGCAGATTTTCCAGAATGATCGAATGGGTGGTTTCATTCGTGTACGTCAGCCAGCAAGGCACCTGCTCCCGCGGCTTCACATCGTCGGAAAACGAGAAATGCAACGGTTCCGAATCCCCCGGCTGGACGATGCACTTGTCGAAATTGATCGTGTGCCGATTCACCCGCGGAGGTGTGCCGGTCTTGAAGCGAGTCAGTTGAAACCCGAGGTCGAGCAGCGAGTCGGTCAGCTTCATGGCAGGCATCTGCCCGTTCGGACCGCTTTGGTACGAAACGTCGCCGATGATCACGCGGCCGCGCAAGTAAGTGCCGGTTGTCAGGACGACCGCCTGCCCGTGGTATTCCGCTCCCGTTTTCGTTACAACCCCTTTAATCCGGTCTCCTTCGACCAGCAGCTCTTCCACCATTCCTTGGCGGAGCGTCAGATTCGGGGTATTTTCGATCGTATGTTTCATCGTCAGGCTGTACAATGCCTTGTCAGCCTGTGCCCGCAGCGCGTGCACAGCCGGCCCTTTTCCGGTGTTTAACAGGCGCATCTGAATGTACGTTTTATCGATATTGGCCGCCATTTCCCCGCCCAGCGCATCGATCTCGCGCACCACGTTGCCTTTCGCCGGCCCGCCGATCGCCGGATTGCAGGGCATATAGGCGACCGTGTCCAAATTGATGTTCAACAGCAGCGTCTTGCAACCGAGCCTCGCCGCCGCCAGAGCCGCTTCGCAACCGGCGTGGCCCGCTCCGATTACAATCACTTGGTATTCCCCAGCAAAATAACGCATCATCGCACCTCCCTCTATTTGCCCAAACAAAACTGCGAGAAAATCTGATCCAATAGATCCTCGCCGACCGCCTCGCCGATCACTTCCCCCAGCGTCTCCCACGCCTCGCGGATCTCGACCGCCACCAGATCAAGCGTCATACCGGCATTCGCCGAAGCGATCGCTTCCTCCAGCTGCCGCTTCGCTTTTTCCAGCAACGCGATGTGGCGGGTATTCGATACGTAAGCCGCTTCCTTGCCGTCAATCCCGCCAGCCAGAAACAGCCGTTCCACTTCCGCTTCCAGCTGCTCGATGCCGCGTCCCTCTTTGATCGACATTTCCACAAGCGGGGCGTCCGCGGCCAGCTGCTTCATCTGATCGGTATCGATTTTTCGCGGCAAATCCAATTTATTCAGAATCAGAATAGCAGGCTTTCCCTGAATGTTCGTCAAAAGCTCGCGATCCACCTCGGACAATTCGCGGCTGGCGTCCAGCATGAACAGCACCAGATCCGCTTCCTCCAAGGCGCTGCGGCTTCGTTCCACCCCGATCCGCTCCACGACATCCTCCGTCTCGCGGATGCCCGCCGTGTCGATGATCTGCAACGGAATCCCGCGAATGCTCACCTGTTCCTCCAAGATGTCGCGCGTCGTTCCCGGAATATCAGTCACAATCGCCCGGTCGGTGCGCGACAGCGCGTTCAGCAGTGACGACTTCCCCACATTCGGCCGGCCGATAATCACCGTCCGGATGCCTTCCCGCAAAATCCGTCCCATCCTGGCGCCCTCCAGCAGGCGATCGATCTCCTCCAGCATCGCCGTACCTTGCCGAAGGATATGGCGAATCGTCACATCTTCCACATCGTGTTCTGGATAGTCGATCGTCACTTCGATGTGGGCCAGCAGTTCGATCATCGACTGCCGCAGCGACCGGATTTTCTTGCTCAACAGACCCTCCACCTGCCTGAGCGCCAGTTTCATCGAAGAATCAGTCTTTGAGCGGATCAGATCGATCACCGCTTCCGCCTGCGACAAATCGATCCTCCCATTCAAAAACGCCCGTTTGGTGAATTCCCCCGGCTCCGCCAGACGGGCACCGGCTGCCAACACGACCTGCAGCACGCGCTGCACCACGACGATCCCTCCGTGGCAGTGAACTTCGACCACATCCTCCATCGTGTAACTGCGCGGCGCCCGCATCACCGCGACCAACACTTCATCCACAGGATCACCCGTTTGCGGATCGACGATATGGCCATAATGAAGCGTATGGGTGTCCGCTTCCTGCAAACTTTTTTTCGAACGAAACACTTTATCCACAATCCGAATCGAATCGGGACCGCTCACCCTGATAATGCCGACGCTGCCTTCGCCCAACGCAGTGGCAATCGCAGCGATCGTATCGAATTCGAACATACAAAATCCTCCACACTGTTTACAACTCATTGTGCACATTTCATTGTAACATAATCAATCTCCCCACCATAGAGACGCAAAAAACCGCCATCGCTCAGATGACGGTTATCCACATGTGGACAATTGGGTTTTGTGCATCATTTTGTGAATGATTTCAGATAAATCAGGACTTTCCGGTTCGGTTCCTCGCCGACACTGCGGGTTCCCACCCGCGAGTGGCCCTGCAGATAGGTGTGGATAATTTTTCGCTCGTGTGCCGGCATCGGCTCCAACTCGATATTCTGCCGCTCTTTGATCGCCTGTTTCGCCATCCGGTCGGCCAACCGCTCCAATGTCTCCTTCCGGCGGGCGCGGTATCCTTCCGCGTCGAGCACGATCCGCAAAAATGTGCGCGAATGCTTGTTGGCCACAAGATTGACAAGATACTGCAGCGCGTCCAGCGTCTGCCCGCGCCGGCCGATCAGAATCCCCATTCGGTCGCCTTGCACCTGGAACAGGTAATGCCCGTCACTGCTCTGGCTGACCGCCACTTCGGCCCGCAGCCCCATCGAGCGGATCACATTCCGCAGAAATTCCAGCGCCTGCTCAACAGCTCGCTGTGTATCAGCATCCTCCGCATGTTCCACCGCCCGCTGCGGATCTTCTTCCGGCAAAACGTCGGCGGGCGCAACAGGCCCCGCCCGCCCGATCGCCTGCCGCAAGCTGGATTCCTTCACTGACACCTCGATTTCCGCTTCGCGCGCGCCAATCAGGCCCAAAAACCCGCGTGACGGCTGTTTCAAAACGCGCACTTCCACCTGGTCTTCCGCAACCCCGAGCTTGCTCAATGCGACTCGCATTGCCTCTTCAATTGTTTTGCCCGTGGCGATCACTTTTTTCATTTGGCAGGGCCTCCCTGAGTCGCCGCCTTTTGCGGTCGCTTCAAGAAATAATACTGAATGATCGTCAGGATGTTCCCAAACACCCAGTACAGCGACAGCGCAGCCGGGAATGTAAACGCGAAAAAGAAAATCATCGCCGGCATGATGTACAACATCATCTTTTGCTGCGGATCGTTCGGGTTCATCATCGTCATCCGCGTCTGAATGTACGTGGTCAAGGCGGCCAAGACGGGCAACACGAAATGTTCCGGCACTCCCAGTGTCACCAGCCCGAGGAACTTGGCCGTCTTAATATGCGCGTTGAACATGATCGCCTGGTACAACGCCATCAAAATCGGCAGTTGGACCAGCACCGGAAAACAGCCGGCCAACGGATTGGTCCCCTTCGCCTGGAACAGCTTGACCATTTCCTGCTGCATTTTTTGCGGATCGTTTTTGTACTTTTCCCGGATTTTCGCCATTTCCGGCTGCAGTTCCTGCATGATCTTCGAATGTTTCAACTGTTTGTACATCAACGGGAAGATGATGATACGAATAATCAGCGTCACGATCAGAATCGAGATCCCGTAATCATGGACCAGTTTGGCAAAATAATCGATCCCATCCGAAATCAGCCCGACAAAACTGCCCCAAATGCCGGAGCGGTCGAGCGTTCCGGCAGGACTCGCTCCGCAACCGGTGAGCGTAACAGACAAAAATGCCAATACTGACCAGAAACCGATCTTCTTCAAGCAGATGTCCCCTCCTAAATGGCGAAATCCCTATTTTTTTACGTTCGGAACGGGATCATGCCCGCCGGGATGCCACGGTCCGCATTTCACCAAGCGTATCGCAATCAACCAGCCTCCCCGCCACAAGCCATGTTTCTCGATCGCTTCCAGAGCATATGCCGAGCAGGTCGGATAAAACCGGCAAGTAGGCGGTTTCAAGGGCGAAATCCAGTTTCGATAAAATTGGATAAGCAAAAGTGCGATCCGTTTCATCTTTTTATGTATCCCGTTTTCAAAAGTAAGTGTACTAGATTTTTGCGAAACCCGTCAAAGTCCAGATCGGCTGCCGACGGCCGGGCGATGATCACAAAATCGACCGGCAACGCCGGATCCAGTTGTTGGGCACGAACCGCTTCCCGCAGATAGCGCTTCACCCGGTTGCGCACCACCGCGTTGCCGACTTTTTTCGATACGGACAGCCCCACCCGGTAATGCCCCTCCTGGTTGGGCGCATGGTAGAGCACCAGATACCGGTTGGCAAACGATTTGCCTCGCTGAAACACTCGCTGAAAATCCCGATTGTCCTTGAGACGATGTTTTCGATTCATGTCTACCTCTCATTATGTGCGAAAAAACCGGCGGTTTAAACATTTTTCCTGGCAAAGTTACATGTTAAATTGCAGAAAAAAGGCCACAAAACATTGTGGCCTTATGCGGATAATACCTTTCTCCCTTTACGGCGGCGTGCGGCTAGAACTTTACGGCCGTTTTTCGTGCTCATGCGTTTCCGGAAACCGTGAACTTTCTTGCGCTTGCGTACATTCGGCTGGAACGTCGGTTTCATGCTTGCTACACCTCCTGTATCGAAAAAGAAAACGGTTCATTTTCTTGCGCATACCTATCGCAACATACTAAGTCATTATAGACTTTCAGCCGTCTGGTGTCAAGCCGCCGGGGACTGTGCATAACTGCGGACCGTCCGGTTTGTCTCATCCACAAGATTCGACAAATTTTTTAACAGATTATCCACAATCCACAAGGTTGTGCACGGTCGCTGCTGAATCGTGTCAGCTTTGTGGATAAGTTGGGAAATACCCATTGCAGATACGTCATCATTTTTGGTATCATGGTTTTGTCACAACAGTGGATAACTGATGTTTATGCACATGCTTGTCCACAGACTGTGGATAACATTGTGAATACTTATCCTCGTATGGAAGAATCGTATCCACATTTCCTCAGCTAGGACTTGCAAATCCTGTCGAAATCCACGAACGTACGACAAAATTCGCCTATCGGAATGATCCACAGTTTCCTGCAGGGGAGCCGTTTGGGGTGAATTTTTTTTTCGTCTTGGCAATTGTTCTTGAGATTTGGGAGGTATGTAGGATCCATGGATCGACAGGCCGGCGAACTCTGGCAGAAAGCACTTTCCTTACTGGAACAGACTTTATCGAAACCGAGTTTTGAAACCTGGTTCAAAGCGACCAAACCGCTGTCGCTGGAAGGCAGTACCTTGGTCGTCAGCGTCCCGAACGATTTCGCCCGCGACTGGCTGGAATCGAGGTACCTCGGGATCATCAAAGAAACGTTATCGGCGATCACCCTGCGCGATATGTCGGTGAAATTTGTGATCCCGCAAATTTCGGAAGAACAGTTTGCGTCAAAAGAAACAAAGCGTGCAGCCGCTGCCCGGGCGGACAGAGACCTGTCCGAGGAATACATACCCTCCGCCCTCAACCCGAAATACACGTTCGAAACGTTTGTCATCGGCGCCGGCAACCGGTTTGCGCACGCTGCCGCCTTGGCGGTCGCGGAAGCGCCGGCGAAAGCGTACAACCCGTTCTTTATCTACGGCGGAGTTGGTTTGGGCAAAACGCATTTGATGCACGCGATCGGACATTACGTGCTGGAGCACAATCCGACGGCGAAAGTGGTCTATATCTCTTCGGAAAAATTTACCAACGAGTTCATCAACGCCATCCAGTACAACCGAACGGAAGATTTTCGCAACAAGTACCGGAACATTGACGTACTCCTGATCGATGATATTCAGTTTCTGGCCGGAAAAGAACAGACCCAGGAGGAATTTTTCCATACGTTCAACACGCTGCATGAAGAAAACAAGCAGATCGTGATCTCCAGCGACCGTCCGCCGAAAGACATTCCTACACTGGAAGACCGGCTGCGTTCCCGCTTCGAATGGGGGTTGATCACCGACATCCAGCCGCCCGATCTGGAAACGCGCGTGGCGATTCTGCGCAAAAAAGCGAAAGCGGACGGCCTCAACATCCCGAACGATGTAATCATGTACATCGCCAACAAGATCGATACCAACATCCGGGAGCTGGAAGGAGCGCTGATCCGGGTGGTCGCGTTTTCCTCGCTGATCAACAAGGACCTGAACGCCGAACTGGCGGCGGAAGCGCTGAAAGACATCATCTCCGACAACCGGCCGAAAACGATCACGATTCAGGAGATCCAAAAGGTGGTCAGCGAACACTTTGATCTGCGGATCGAAGATTTTAAGGCAAAAAAACGGACGAAAGCGATCGCATTCCCCCGTCAGATCGCCATGTATCTGGCGCGCGAGTTGACCGATTTTTCCCTGCCGCGAATCGGCGACGAATTCGGCGGCCGCGACCATACGACGGTGATTCACGCGCACGAGAAGATCTCGAAGGAGCTGGAGAACAATTTTTCCTTGCGGCAAACGATCGAGATGCTGAAAGAAAAAATCGGCGTCTAGCTGTTGATCCTGTGGATAGCCGGAACAGACTTATCGACAGATTGTCCACAACCGCAAAATGGGATAAACCAGGAATTCACAGACCTTATCCACAAATCCACAGCGCTTACTATGATGATGACTACCAAAAACGATTCAAAAGAATAATATATGCATGTCACGGATCGCTTATGACCAAACGAGGAGGATTTTTTGGGTGAAACTTTCGATTGACCGCAACACGCTGCTGTCTGCCATTCAAAACGTGCAAAAGGCGGTGTCGAGCAAAACAACGATGCCCGTTTTGTCGGGCATTAAGATTGCCGCCGAGCGGAACGGTCTGAAAATGACCGCCACCGACCTGGAAACGGGCATTGAAACGATCCTTCCCGCGGACATAGGGGAAGAGCCGAAGGTGCAGATTATGGAAGAAGGGGCGATCGTTCTGTCCGCCCGTTATTTTTCGGAAATCGTCCGGAAACTGCCGTATTCGACGGTAGAACTGGAAGTCAAGCAAAATTATCTGACGGTGATTCGTTCCGGTTCCTCCGAGTTTATGCTGCACGGGCTGCATCCTGAGGAATTTCCCAGATTGCCGCAGATTTCCGGGGATCAGACGTTCAGCATCCCGGCTGTTGTGTTAAAAGATATGATCCGGCAGACGGTCCCGGCTGTTTCCACGGAAGAGATACGGCCGGTGCTGACCGGTGTCGTCGCTTCTCTCAACGATGGGCAGCTCCGGTTTGTTGCAACCGACAGCCACCGGCTGGCGCAGCGGACTGCGGCGGTGGAAGCGCCCGCTGCTCTGGCGTTTGGCAATGTGATCATTCCGGGCAGAAGCTTGTCCGAGTTAGGCCGCCTACTGCCTGACGATGACAGCCTGGTGGACGTGGTGATTGCCGACAACCAGATTTTGTTCAAACTGGAACATACGAAGTTCTATTCGCGCTTGATCGAAGGACAATACCCGGATACGTCGCGCATCATTCCGACCGTGTTCAAAACGAAAATCCGCGTCGGTACGAAAGTTCTGCTGGATGCGGTGGAACGGGCCGCCCTGATCGCGCGCGATAACGATAACCATGTGGTGCGTTTGAACATCAAGCCGGACCGGTTGGAGATTTCGTCGACTTCGGCGGAGATCGGCAAGGTGTCGGAAACGATCCATCCGTCCGAATTCAGTGGTGACGAACTGCTGATCGCGTTCAACGCCAAATACGTGATCGACGCGCTGCGGGTTGTGGAAGGGGAAGAGATTACGGTAGAATTTACAGGTTCGATGAGTCCGTTTCTGATCAAACAACCGGACTACCCAAACTATATTCACCTAATTTTGCCCGTTCGCATCAATTAATAATTACTTGGGTTCCCGCCCATAGGAGGACTCGGCAGTTGTACTGCCGAAGTGTCACTTGCACCAAAAGTGTATAAGTGGCGCTATGGCAACGAAATTGCCAAGTCACCCTATATCTCCTCTGGGGGGAAGCACTCGGAATATGCTGCAAAAATTCGCGCCACTTGGCGGGGGATAGGTTGGAGGATGTTGCTCTTGGCTCGCGAAGTGATTCTCATATCGGACGAAATCACGTTGGGGCAGTTGCTGAAATATGCAGATATTGTCGGTTCCGGCGGCGAGGTCAAAACGTTTTTACAGGAAACCCCGATCCGGGTCAATGGGGAAGCGGAGAACCGGCGCGGGCGCAAGCTGCGTGACGGCGATGTGGTGGAGATCGCAGGGATTGGCCGGTTGATCCTGAAGCGCGAACAGCCGGTATGAGACTGCAAACATTGGAATTGCGGGATTTTCGCAACTACCGGTCGCTTTCCCTCCGTCTGTCTCCGCAGGTCACGATCTTTGTCGGGCAAAACGCGCAGGGCAAGACGAATATCCTGGAAAGCGTGCTGCTTCTCGCTTTGGCCAAGTCGCACCGGGCCGGGCGCGATGCGGAGATGATCCGCTGGGGAGCAGAATCGGCGTGGGTGTCAGGAAAAGTGGAGCGCAGCCGGCGAACCTATTCGCTCGACCTGAACATTTTCGAACGGGGCAAAAAAGTCCGGGTCAACGGCGTCGAAAAACGGAAGATCAGCGATTTTATCGGCCATCTGAACGTGGTGCTGTTCGCCCCTGAGGATTTGCTGCTCGTCAAAGGCGGGCCGCAGGTCAGGCGGCGGTTTCTCGACATCGAACTGGGGCAGATGAGCCCTCAATACCTGCATAATCTGTCGCGCTACCAGAAAGTGCTGCAGCAGCGGAACAACATTCTGAAAGACAGCGAGCGGGTCGATAGCGGGCTCTTGGGAACACTGGCCGTCTGGGACGAACAGCTGGTCGAGTACGGGACGAAAATCATCCGCAAGCGCCTCGAATTCGTGGACAAACTGCAGCAATTTTCAGCGGAGATTCACAAGCGGATCACCTCCGGCGGAGAAGAATTGACGTTGGAGTACAAATGTTCGCTTTTGCAGCAAGGGGATTCTCCGGATGCGTTGGCTGACCGGTTTCGTGCACAATTGGCCGTCCGGCAGAAGGACGATTTTCGCCGAGGGTCGACGTCTGTCGGACCGCACCGGGACGATATCGAAGTGCGGATTGACGGCAAAGATGTACAGACATACGGATCGCAAGGGCAACAAAGAACGGCCGCGCTGTCGATAAAGCTGGCCGAGATCGAGCTGATCCGGCATGAGGTTGGCGAGTATCCGGTTTTGCTGTTGGACGACGTGCTGTCGGAACTGGACGAGATGCGGCAGCTCCATCTGCTAGACGGCATGGGCGAACGGGTGCAAACATTGATCACGACCACCATGACCTACGGGCTCGAACAATTGATGCGGGAGAAAGCGGTTGTCTACCGGGTTCGCAACGGGACTGTCAGCGAATCGTAAAAATCGGTGTGGCGGAAAGGCGGGTGTTTTGATGTTCATCCATTTGGGCGGCGACGTGATGGTTTCCAGCAAGGAAGTGATCGCTATTTTCGATCTCAAGATGAAAGAGGCGGCGGACAGCACCCAGGAATTTTTGAAGGTAGCGGAAGAGGAAGGATTTGTCGTGGTGGTCGATGAAAACGAGAGCAAATCGTTTGTGGTCACCAACCGCAAAGTGTATTTTTCGCCGATTTCTTCGTTGACGCTGAAAAAACGGGCAGGTTTCCTCGAGGATCTTGACGAAAGATAGGAGGAGCGATTGCACGCGGTGGCGTGCTTTCTTGATTTTTTGCGTTGTGAACGTCAGATATGGTAAAATTTACGGGTATGATATGGAATCGGAGGGACATGGATGACGCAAGAGACGCACGTATATGACGAGTCCCAGATACAGGTGTTGGAAGGACTGGAGGCGGTTCGCAAGCGCCCCGGCATGTACATCGGATCGACTAGTGCGCGCGGATTGCATCACCTGGTGTGGGAGATCGTCGACAACAGTATCGACGAGGCGCTCGCAGGACGATGCGATACGATTGACGTCACGATTCACCCTGACAACAGTGTGACGGTCCGCGATAACGGCAGCGGAATCCCGGTCGGCATCCATCCGAAAATGGGGATTCCGACGGTCGAAGTGGTCTTGACCGTGCTGCACGCCGGCGGCAAGTTCGGCGGCGAAGGGTACAAGGTGTCGGGCGGTCTGCACGGCGTCGGCTCGTCGGTGGTGAACGCCCTGTCCGAATGGCTGGTGGTGGAGGTCAAACGGGAAGGAAAAATCCACCGGCAGCGATTTGAACGGGGCAAGACGGTCACTCCGCTGGAAGTGGTTGGCGAAACGAGTGAGACGGGCACGACGATCACTTTTAAACCGGATCCCGAAATTTTTACCGAGACCACCGAGTTTTCGTACGATACACTGCAGTCGCGGCTGCGCGAACTCGCCTTTCTGAACGCGGGCATCACGATTTCGCTGACGGACGAGCGGTACGGCAAAAGCCAGATCTTCCAATACGAGGGCGGAATTGCGTCATTTGTTGAATATCTCAATCAAAACAAGCAAACGCTGCATGACCCGGTGTTTGTGGCGGGCGAGAAAGACGGCATCATTGCGGAAATTGCGCTGCAATACAATGACGGTTTTTCCACCAACATCCATTCGTTTGCCAACAACATCAACACATATGAGGGCGGAACGCACGAAATTGGGTTCAAAAGCGCTCTCACCCGCGTCATCAACGAGTACGGAAAACGGATGAACCTGCTGAAAGAGGACATGAAACTGGACGGGGACGATGTGCAGGAGGGGCTGACGGCCGTCATTTCCGTGAAAATTCCCGATCCGCAGTTTGAAGGCCAAACGAAAACGAAGCTGAGCAACTCGGAAGTGAGAGGCATCGTCCAGACATTGTTCGGCGAGAAGTTCACCGATTTTCTGAATGAAAATCCGGCCGTCGCCAAGAGGATTGTGGATAAGGCGCTGATGGCCGCACGGGCGCGGGAAGCTGCACGGAAAGCGCGCGACCTTACACGCCGCAAAAGCGCTCTGGAAGTAGGCTCGCTGCCGGGAAAACTGGCCGACTGCACGTCGCGCGACGCTTCCATTTCCGAACTGTACATCGTCGAGGGGGATTCAGCCGGCGGATCGGCCAAGCAGGGGCGCGACAGCAAATTCCAGGCGATTCTGCCGCTGCGCGGAAAGATCCTGAATGTGGAGAAAGCCCGCTTGGACAAAATTCTCTCAAACACGGAAATCCGGGCGATCATTACGGCGATCGGCACAGGTATCGGAGACGATTTTGATCTGTCGAAAGCACGCTACCACAAAATCGTGATCATGACAGACGCGGATGTGGACGGCTCGCACATCCGGATTTTGCTGCTGACGTTCTTTTACCGGTATATGAAACCGTTGATCGATGCCGGGTATATCTATATCGCGCAACCGCCGCTGTACAAGGTGAGCAAGGGCAAACAGACGCTGTATGCGTATAACGACAAGGATCTGGAACGGATTCTCGACGAGTTGGGCCGCACCGGCGTCGGCATCCAGCGGTACAAGGGGCTTGGCGAAATGAATCCGGACCAGCTGTGGGAGACGACGATGGATCCGGAATACCGCACATTGCTGCAGGTGTCGATGGATGATGCGGCGGAGGCGGACATGATTTTTGACAAGCTGATGGGCGACCGGGTCGAACCGCGCCGGGAATTCATCGAGGAAAACGCCAAATTTGTACGCAATCTGGACATTTAGCCGAGCAACGAAAATGACGAACGACTGCGTCACGAATCCGATTCTTTTTTACTCATAGGCTACAAAACGCTTCGGCAGGACTCGCAAGAGCAACCTTGGAGGGAATCGAATGCCGGAAACAGGCAAAGTGTTACCGATTGACATAAGTGAAGAACTGCGCAGTTCCTTCCTGGATTACGCGATGAGCGTAATCGTCAGCCGGGCGATTCCGGACGTACGGGATGGACTGAAGCCTGTACATCGCCGTATTTTGTACGCGATGTACGAAGCGGGGAACACACCGGACAAACCATACAAGAAGTCTGCGCGCATCGTCGGGGATGTATTGGGGAAATACCACCCGCACGGAGACTCTGCCGTTTATGACGCGCTGGTGCGGATGGCGCAGGATTTCTCCACCCGCTATCTGTTGGTCGACGGCCACGGGAACTTCGGTTCGATCGACGGCGATGCGGCGGCCGCGATGCGTTACACCGAGTCGCGCATGTCGCAGATCGCGATGGAACTGCTGCGCGACATTAACAGGGAAACGGTTGATTTCGGACCGAACTATGACGGCAGCGAAAAAGAACCGCTCGTGTTGCCGTCCCGGTTTCCGAACTTGCTGGTAAACGGTTCTTCGGGCATCGCCGTCGGGATGGCCACCAACATCCCTCCGCACAATCTGCGGGAAGTGATCGACGGCGTGCTGATGCTGATTGACAGGCCGGACGCCACGGTAAACGACCTGATGACGGTGGTGAAAGGGCCCGATTTTCCGACCGGCGCTTTGATTCTGGGCCGCGACGGCATCCGCAAAGCGTATCAGACGGGCAAGGGATCGATCGTCATGCGGGCTGTCACCGAAATCGAGGAGACGAAGGGTGGCAAATCTCAGATTATCGTCAAGGAAATCCCCTATCAGGTCAACAAAGCGCGGTTGGTGGAACGAATCGCGGAATTGGTGCGGGAGAAGCAGATCGACGGAATCACCGACTTGCGGGACGAATCGAACCGCAAGGGCATCCGCATCGTGATCGAACTGCGGCGCGATGTGAAACCGCAGGTTGTGCTGAACAACCTGTTCAAACATACACCGATGCAGTCGACCTTCGGCGTCAATACGCTGGCGCTTGTCAACGGCGAGCCGAAGGTGCTGGATTTGCGCGATACGCTTTACTATTATCTGCAACACCAAAAAGAGGTGATCCGCCGCCGCACCCAGTTCGATCTGAACAAGGCGGAAGCGCGCGCCCATATTTTGGAAGGATTGCGGATTGCGCTCGATCACATCGATGCGGTGATCGCCCTAATCCGCGCGTCGGCGACAGATGAAGAAGCGCGCAACGGGTTAATGAGCCGGTTCGGGTTGACCGCCGAACAGGCACAAGCGATCCTTGACATGCGCCTGCGCCGGTTGACTGGTTTGGAACGCGACAAGATCGAGAACGAGTACAATGAGCTGCAGAAATTGATTGCCCATTTGAAAGAAATCCTCGCCGACGAGGCGAAATTGATGGGCGTCATCCGGGACGAACTGACGGAGATCAAAGAGCGGTTCGGTGATGACCGGCGCACACAGATCGTCGCAGCCGAGGGCGAAATCGACGTGGAAGATCTGATCCCGCAGGAAGATGTGGTGGTCACCATCACGCATGCCGGATATGTGAAGCGCTTGCCCGCTTCCACCTACAGGAGCCAGCGCCGGGGCGGCCGCGGCGTGACCGCGATGGGGACGAAAGAAGAGGATTTTGTGGAACATCTGTTCATTACGTCTTCCCACAATTACATTCTCTTCTTCACCAACAAAGGCAAAGTCTACCGGCTGAAAGCGTACGAGATACCGGAGTTTGGCCGGGCGGCGAAAGGGACCCCGATCATCAACCTGTTGAACATTGAACCAGGCGAAGTCGTGTCGGCCGTGATTCCGGTGAAGGATTTCACGGACGGACAGTACCTGTTTATGGCGACCCGGCAAGGCATCGTCAAGAAGACTTCGCTGACCGAATTCGCCAACATTCGCAAGGCGGGGTTGATCGCCCTGACGATCCGCGACGACGATGAACTGTTCGGCGTGCGATTGACCGACGGGGATCGAGAGATTATCATGGGTACGCAAAACGGCATGTCGATTCGTTTTCATGAACGCGATGTGCGGCCGATGGGCCGTACCGCGACCGGCGTGAAAGGGATTGAACTGCAGGATGACGACCGGGTGATCGATATGGACATCATTCAGCCGGGCTGGGACATCCTGGCCGTTACATCCCGCGGCTACGGAAAACGTACCAGCGAACAGGACTACCGGCTGCAGACCCGCGGCGGCAAAGGCATCAAAACGTTAAACGTGACGGAGAAAAACGGCCACGTAGTCGGACTGAAAGTGGTGTCACCCGACGAAGACCTGATGATCATCACCAACACGGGCGTGGTCATCCGGCTGCGCATCAAGGAAATTTCCGAGCTTGGCCGCTATACGCAAGGCGTGAAACTGATCAGCCTGAAAGACGACGAAGAAGTGTCCACAGTCGCCCGCGTCGCGACCAGCGAAGACGACGAGGACGAAGCGTGAGACTGGTGGAATGATTTCAAGCAAGTTCCATCTGTTTTTGCTGCAGATGGAACTTGCTGTATTAACAGGATGCATTCAACTAGAAGAAAACGGCACTTTTTTGCGTAAATGTGGCCGTTTGCATTCGTTTCGTTTGGCTGCTTACTCCGCGCTCCAGCGGAAAAATTTTGTTGCCAATACAGTCGATACTGCGAATATTCCGAACAACACGGCCACATCCAAACGATTCTCCCAGATGGCTGAAAAATTCCACGTTTGGCGCATCAGATCGACCACATAATACAACGGCAACGTTTTGGCCACCGTTTTCAGGAAGGAGGGCATGACTTCAAGCGGGAACGTGGCGCCGGACAAAAACATCATCAGGTTCAGCAACAACGAACTGATCGCGGACGCCGTACGGGTGTTTTTGGCCAGAGAAGTCAAAAACAGTGCGAACGGGAACAGGGCACAAAGAGACAACAATGCGGCCGCTGCAGCGCTAAGCGGAAATTTGGGAAAGTGCAAGTCAAATGCTGCCGCCCCAAACGCGATCAACACGACCGCGCTGATCAGGAACACCACCGTACCGAACACCATGTGGGCGCCAAGCATTACCCACGGACGCAACGGGGTTGCCTGGAAGCGGCGAAGAACTCCTTTTTCACGATAGCCGGCCAATACGGTGCCGATAGTAAAGAGCGCCGTGGTCAGCAAATTCACCGCGATCCAGGACGGAACGTATGCATCGCTGTAGCTCATCTGGCCGATTTTTTGATCGCCGAACATCGAACCGAACAACCAGATCATCAGCATTGGAAACAAAAATGTCCAAAACACAGCCTGTTTTTCCCGGAAAAATAACTTGATTTCGATGGCTGTCAGACGCGCGAAAGCACTCATGCCGAACGCCCCTCTTCCATGAAATGTACGAAAATGTCATCCAGACTCCCGACCTCAAAACGGAATGCCTCGAGTTGCCAATTCTGCTGTTCCGCCGTTTGAAACAAGTGCATAGATGTGTGTTGCAAATTCGAACTGTACACCCGAACGGTAAGATTGTCCCGTTCCACCCGTTCGACGCCCGGCAGCAAGCGGATCACATCGGGATCGGCTGCTGCCGATTCGAACGTCAGGTAGTTGGCGGCGGCCAATTGGGCGACCAATCGCTTCGGGGTGTCCAACGCCGCCAGCTTTCCTTTGTTGAACATTGCGACTCGATCACAGAGCCGTTCTGCCTCTTCCATGTAGTGCGTTGTCACTACGATCGTCTTCCCCTGATTCCGCAATTGCCGGATCAAATCCCACATTTCCCGGCGTGCTTGCGGATCCAGCCCGGTGCTCGGCTCGTCAAGAAACACGATTTCCGGATCGTGAATCGTGGCCAGCGCCAGCGTCACCCGCTGTTTCCAGCCGCCCGACAGGTCTTTGAACTGCGCATGCAACCGGTCTTTGAGACCGAGTGTTTCAACGATTCGCTCCACATCTCCGCGCTGCCTGTAGAAAGAGGCAAACAGACGGATCGCTTCGCCCACCTTCATGCGCTCCTGAATGGATGTGGACTGAAACTGAACGCCGATCCGCTGGCGCAACTCATAAGCGTCACGGTCAGGATCCAGTCCAAGAATCCGGACGGTACCGGAATCCCGCTTGCGCAAACCTTCCATGATCTCGATCGTTGTGGTCTTCCCGGCCCCATTCGGACCCACGATTCCGAAGATTTCCCCTTTTTCAACGGTAAAACTGACCCCGCGCACGGCGTGGTTGTCTTTGTATCGCTTGTGCAAATCTTCAATTACGATGGCAACAGACATTTCGAAGCCCTCCTTTGGCAGGTTTAACGGACATTTTGAATCCTTTTGACAGGTTTTTTGACCCGCTAGACTTTTGATTCTCGGCCGGTGGATGCACAAAGCACCGCCACTCATCGGCCCGGCAGGTTCTCTTCTTTTCATGAAGCAAGGGGTTTCAAAAAACCCGATCGATCGCCCTTATACTTCTGCGTGCCGTTCCAGCAGCCGCGTAGCGAACCAGAACAGCAGACCGCCAAGCACCAGGGATGCCAGCAGCATCAAGATGGAGAGCGTCACGATATCGTGCAATTGCGGCACCAGCCCGGACACGAACATCCAGAACCCCGACCGATCCGCCTTGTTGACATCCAGATTGAGCGATGAAAATGTCTTCCACATCAGCACGTTTGCAACCGCGATGTACAACAGCCAAAACAAAGGGGAGATCACCTTCCAGCTCGTCTGTTGCAGCACGCCGAGCGCCAGGCCAAACGTCAGAAAAAATGGCCCCCCTAACAGCAGAAACAGCAACAACTTGACCAGGGTAACTGCGGTGAACAGCAACATCTGCCCATTCCAAACGTTCGGCTGCAGCCATATCCCTTCGAAAAACAGGATCAAAGTCGAAACATATCCGATGACCAATACCAGCAGATACCTTATCCCTGCGGCCACCAGCTTTGCGCCGAGGAGCCAGTGTCGCGGGTAGGGCAGCGACAGCCACCAACCGGCCGTTCCACCGCGCCATTCTCGTTTGATTTGGGAATATCCGGTCCAGAATCCCACGAACACCAGAGCTGGCAAATACCAGAAGAAAAATGGCGAGGTCACGTTGCCGTGAAGCAACGCCCACGTATACCACCCCAGGCCCAACACGATCGCGAGTGCGAGGTACGCTCGCCAGGCATACCGCCAGCGCTCCGGCCGATGCTTCCTCAGCTTCAAACTGTTTTGCACCAATGCCCCAAACACGCTCATCGGAACAACCTCCTGTATATCGATTCGATCGACGCTTGCTGTGACCGCAGTTTTTCCGCTTCATCGGCGAGAACCACCCGTCCCTGGTCAATGATGACCACATGGTCGAACAGGCTTTCGGCTTCGTGGATCTCATGCGTGCTGATCACGATCGTGCGGGGACGTTCCATCATGGAATCGATGATTCCCTGAATGATCCGCTCGCGGGAGACGAGATCGATGCCGGAAAACGGTTCGTCCAGCAGCACCAGCCTCGCCTCACGGGCGAGGCACAGCGTCAACAGCAGCCGCGCTTCCTGGCCTTTGGACAGCGAAGCCACCTTTTGTTCCAGATCCAGGCCCATCTCTTCCGCCATGACCAACGCTTTGTTCCGATCGAATCGGGGAAATACAGCCTCGGCATATTCGAACGCCTGAGCGAGCGAATGATGGGGGTACCAGCGCCCGCGGTCGGGCAAGTACGCGATGTCGGCATTGAGGCGCCAGTCCGGTTTTTGCCCAAACACCTGAATCTCTCCTGCGTCCGGCCGGACCAGTCCGACAATCATCTTGAACAGCGTCGATTTTCCGGCGCCATTTTGCCCGAGCAGCCCGATCACGCCGCCTGCCGGAAAATCGGCGTCCAATCCGTCGAGTACCCGTTTCGAATCATATGTCTTGACGACATTGCGCATCCGGATCGCCAGATTCATTCCCACTCCGCCTCCTCGACGAGCATTTGCGCCGTTTTGCGGTCGATACCCAGCGCCTTTAATGAATCAACGAACGATTGCACCGCTTCTGCCGCCAGCACTTTCTTAACCTGCTCGACCGTTTCCGCCGAAGATGTGATGAACGTCCCCTGTCCCCGCCTTGTTTCTACCAGCCCGTCACGTTCCAGTTCCTGATAGGCTCTCATCACCGTATTCGGGTTGATCCGCAATTGTTGGGCCAACTCCCGCACGGACGGAATTTTCGTTCCCAACGTGATCTCTCCTCTCGCGACTGCGTATCGTATCTGCTGAAGCACTTGCTCGTACAACGGTTTTGTGAGATCGAGCCGAAAGCGCAATCCCCCCACTTCAACCGCATCCATGACATCCCTCCTCAACCAGGTAGATCATTGATTAATCTCTCGTCGGAAAAGCAGCTGGTTTTGTGAACTCTTATGTCTGAAGTGTATTATATCACTTAATACACTTAGTGCAATAGGCAAAATTCATATACATGAATCTTGGTTGTATGTTTGTTTGCCGGCTGCCGGCTGATTTTCTGGTCAAACAAAAAGATGCCTTGTATGGAAGGCATCCTCTGTCCCCGCTCTACAATTCATGTTTCATTGAATTCGCGAAAAATGCTACGCTGTCAGCACCTCAAATCCAAACAGCAGCAACGTGTGCAAAATGGTCACCGCGATCATCCGCAGCTGATTGAATGTGATATTTCCAATGTTAAACGGATTCGTGTTCCATGCGGCGGCTGCCCCCATCAGCGAGCAGAACACTGAAAACAGAAAAATCGGGTGGACGGCAAGCGTTGCGAGAAAGCTGACGAACGCGGCCAGCAGAAAATAGGCGGCTGCCACGTACGGGGCGGCCTGTTTGCCCCAACGGGCTGCCACATAGGCAACCGTTGTCATTTTCCGCGGAGTGGCTTCGAGATCCGCATCAATATCGCTCAAATGGTGCTGCATCAGCCAGGCCACGCACAAGAGCGAGTGGATGGCGGCCGCCCATACGACCGGTGTAGACAGGGAACCGGTCAACACATAGTAAGTGCCAAGCGCACAGGCGACCATCGCCGGAAACGCCGCCAACCATTCCCCCGCTAGCGGGGAATAGGCAAGCCGAAACGGCGGAACGGTATACGTCACCGCTGCCCACATTCCGATCAAAATATAGATCCAGACAAAATTGGAGGTCAGCGCGCTCAGATATTTTCCCAAACCGGCTGCCGCTAGCAACCCGGCGGCACCAATAAACAGCAACTGCCGTTCCGAATACAACTGTTTCGGAATCACTTTGCTCCCCCCCGAGAGGATGCCGGGCGAATTCCGGTCGGTGCCGGATCGCCAATCGGTGCGGTCGTTGAACGCATGGGCGACTATCCCCTGCAACAGAAGCGCACCGGCCAGAATCACGCCGATCACATTCCAGGACAGTGAAGCAAATCCGTTTAAGTCGTGCGCCGCAAACCCGATCGACAGGATGATCGCGCACCAGCTCCATGAAACGACCGGTACAATCCGGATTAACAACCACATGCCTTTAATCGAGCGAAGGAGCATGACGATCCGCCTCCTGAAGCGAATGAAGTTGTTCGATTTTCGTCTTTAACCGCCAGGCGATTTGCAGCAGTCCGTTTTTGGCGTTGGAGGGGGGGAGTGCGGACAGGCTGCGGGCCGATTTTTCAATGTATTGTGCTGCAAGTCCGGCTGTATATGCAATTGATTCCCGCGGAATCTGGTGTTTGTCGGAATCGGACGAAAAGTGGCGGTTTGCATACTGAAACGCGTGCAGGTAAGGCAGTGTGTAGACCCCCCTGGCGACGTCTTGCATCACCGGTTTTCCGATCGCATCGGGCGTTTCGAGAATATCCTGCAGATCATCCCAAAGTTGGTACGCCATACCGAGACAGTAGCCGAACCGCGTGAGTGCCTCGCTCTTTTTCGCCGCAAGATGGCCTGGCAGACAGCCGATTTTGCAGCAGTTCGCCATAAAAAATGCGGTCTTGTGGTAGATGCGGTTGAGGTATTCCGTTTCCGGCAGCCAAGCGTCGTATTGCTGGTCCGCCTGCAGGAATTCGCCGCCCACCAGATGTTCGATCACCGCCGCAAAAAGGGGGACCGCCGGCGGATAGGCACTGATCACCCGCAGCATTTTGCCAAAAAAATAGTCGCCGACCAGTACGGCCGCTCTTTCACCCCAAAGCCGGTGGATCGTCGCCTGTTGGCGGCGGAGGTCCGAATGATCGACCAGATCGTCATGCACAAGCGAAGCCATATGCAAAAGCTCGACAGCCGCTGCAAGATCGATCGATTGATTGACAGGAGACGCCGCGATTTCACCGCATAGCAGCACCAGCAACGGACGGACGCCTTTGCCTCTGGTTTGCATAAAATGGTCGACCAGCGGACGGAGCGACGGGATGTCTGTACGCAACAGGTAGCGGAGTTTTTGGTCGACTTTGTGCAGCAACGGATGATCCATGAGGCACCCCCCTTACACGCTGTAAAAGATGTACTGTTCACCGAACAGTTCGTTCAAAATCAGGTTGGGGAATTTCCGCATCGACAGATTCAAGAATTCGTTGATCAAATACACGTCCTGCGACAAAAACGTGAGGATCATCTCTCCCCAACGCTCTGTCTCATACCGGCAGAGCATCCCCAACACGAACATCACCATAAAGTGCAGGCTGATCTCCGGCAGCAAAAAGTCTCCCGCCAGCGGGTAGCGGATATGCATCTTGCCGGTAACATCACCGATCAGCAGAGGATGGTGGGCAACAGGCGAGCCGTGGTGCAGATGCAGCCGGCCAGGAGGGTCGCACTCCTGAAGATAGAAAACAGGCCGGTTGGCCTGGGAAGACGGGTCTGTATGCATCCGGTTGAGCATGTTGAGAAATTCCTCGCGCGTATACCCTCGCGCCTGCAGGATCCAGCGCGGCAAATCCCAATACGTATGGTGCTCGTCCGATTTTTGTTCAAATTCGCAGACGCAAGGCAAACCGTACAGACGCTGGTAACAGGGGATCAGCTCCGGCAGCACGGCCAGCAGATCTTTCATGACCACCCGCTGCCGCTCGGAAAAACGGCTGCCGCCCAGCATTTCGTGCAGCACGACAAACAGGCCGTCTTTTTGGACGCGAATTTCGTCCTGAATAAAGCAGTATGAATCGCGCTTCAGCTTGCGGGTCGAGAGCCCATGTTTCAGTACGCTGGTGGTCGTGGGGTAATCAGGGTCGCGGCAGGCAATCAGCGCGCGCGCCAGACTCATCATGCCGTAATACAAAAGCAGCGGTTTGGTCATGATGTCGCAGGTTTCCGCCGCCCGGTAGTACTGGCGGGCCTGCTTGATGCCAAAAATCAGTTTCGGCGTCGCCTGATAAGCGGCCCGTTGCGGTTCCGGCAGCCCCGATTTTTCGTATTGGTCCCGCAGGTAGCGGCTGGCCGTCTGTTCGTTTTCAAAGTACACAAACGTGTCCCACATTTTGCGGTAAGGCTCTTCGGTGCGAATCCGCGTCACCGATTGCATGCGAGAACCTCCTTTCCGCTCTGCCCGCTGTTCCGAGTGGTTGACCCGATCCAACCCCCTTTGTTAAACTAGCCATAATATCTACGGGCAAATGGGAAACTATGCAGGAATGGGGGAATTGTCATGTGGGAGTCAAAATTTGAAAAAGAAGGCCTCACGTTTGACGATGTGCTTTTAGTGCCGCAAAAATCGGAAGTGCTGCCGCGCGAGGTGGACGTCACCAGCCGCATCACCAACAAGATCAAGCTGAACATCCCGATCGTTTCCGCCGGCATGGACACCGTCACAGAAGCGAAAATGGCGATTGCCATGGCGCGTGAAGGCGGCATTGGCATCATCCACAAAAACATGTCGATTTCGGAGCAGGCGGAGGAAGTGGACAAGGTCAAGCGGTCGGAGTCGGGCGTCATCACAGACCCGATTTTCCTGCATCCTGAAGATCGCGTTTACGATGCGGAAGCGTTGATGGCGAAATACCGCATTTCCGGCGTTCCGATCGTCGATGGCGAACGGCGGCTGGTCGGCATTATCACCAACCGGGACTTGCGTTTCGAGCAGAATTTCCAGCGCAAAATCGAAGAGGTCATGACCAAGGACAATCTGGTCACCGCCCCGGTCGGCACAACGCTTGAACAAGCGAAGGAAATCCTGCAGAAACACAAAATTGAAAAGCTGCCGCTGGTCGATGAAAATTACATTTTGCGCGGTTTGATCACAATCAAGGACATCGAAAAGGCGGAACGCTATCCAAACGCGGCGAAAGACGGACAAGGCAGGCTGTTGTGCGGGGCTGCCGTCGGTGTCACACGGGATACAATGGAGCGCGTGCAGGCTTTGATTGCTGCCGGTGTCGATCTGATCGTGGTCGATACGGCGCACGGGCATTCAAGAGGGGTGCTCGACACCGTCCGCGAGCTTCGCAAACGGCACCCTGACCTGCAAATCGTGGCAGGGAATGTGGCGACGGGCGAAGCTACGCGCGATCTGATTGAAGCGGGCGCGGACGCCGTCAAAGTCGGCATTGGTCCCGGATCAATCTGTACGACGCGGGTGGTGGCGGGCATTGGCGTGCCGCAAATCACCGCTGTATACGATTGTGCAACGGTGGCGCGGCAGTACAATATCCCGATCATCGCCGACGGGGGCATCAAGTATTCGGGTGATATCGTGAAGGCGATCGCGGCAGGTGCCGATGTGGTGATGATCGGGTCGCTCCTGGCCGGAACGGAAGAAAGTCCGGGCGAAATGGAGATTTATCAGGGGCGTTCCTTCAAAGTGTATCGTGGCATGGGATCGATCGGCGCGATGAAGGAAGGATCGGGTGACCGCTATTTCCAGGAAGGGGAAAAGAAACTGGTGCCGGAAGGCATCGAAGGCCGCGTGCCGTACCGCGGAGCGGTGGCCGATATCGTGTACCAGCTGGTCGGCGGCCTGCGTGCCGGAATGGGCTATTGCGGCGTGAAGACGATCGACGAGCTGAAAAACAACACGAAGTTTGTGCGAATTACGGCCGCCGGGCTACGCGAAAGCCACCCGCACGACGTGCACATTACGAAGGAAGCGCCGAACTACAGTCTGTAAAAAGAGCGACAAGATGCAGCGAAGCGTCGAAGTATCAGGGAAAAACAGGAAAGTTAAAAAGGCGGGGAACGTTTGACCCTCGCCTTTTTCATGTTTGCAGCCTGTGATATAATCAAAAGTAGCTTGCATGAGAGGAGATACGCATGATCGGGAAACGAAAGTGGACAAGCAGGATTCTCAGCTTGGCAGTTGCAATGTCGGCAGCCGTTTCAGCCTTATTGCCAATTTCCGGAGCGGCGGCGGCCGAGGGACCGGCTGTTGATGCGCCCGCCGCGCTGTTAATGGACGTAAAATCGGGACAAATCTTATTTCAAAAAAACGCTGATGAAAAGCGGTTCCCTGCCAGCACGACCAAAATCATGACACTCTTGCTGACGATGGAAGCGGTGCAATCCGGGCAGAAGAAGCTGACCGATGTGGTGCCGGTTCCGCCCGAAGCTTACAATATCGAAGGTTCGAGCGTCTGGCTGGATCCGAAAGAGAAGTTTACGCTGCAAGACATGATCAAGTTTATTGCGGTTCCTTCCGCAAACGATGCGTGTGTGGCGACCGCCATTTTTATCGCCGGCAGCGAGCAGGCATTTGTGCAGCGCATGAACGAAAAGGCGAAGCAGTTGGGAATGAACTCGACCCATTTTGCCGATACGAACGGGCTGCACAATCCGGACCATTATACGACTGCCCGCGACTTGGCGATCGCGGCACGCGAACTAATCACCAAATATCCGCAAATTCTCGAATTCACCAAAGTGAAGGAATTTGAACTGCGGGACGGCAAGAACAAATTTGAAAACACCAACCACCTGATCGGCAAGTACGACGGGATGGACGGCCTGAAAACCGGCTTTACCGACCAGGCCGGCTACTGCCTGGTGAGCACGGCCGAACGCAACGGGTTCCGTTTGCTGGGAGTGGTCATGGGAGCGAAGGATGACCTACAGCGGCAAAGCGACACCACCAAGCTGCTTGATTACGGGTTCACCAACTACGTATCGAAGCGAATGGCCGAAAAGGACAAGCCGCTGGCGCAAAAAGCGAACATCCCCGACGCGAAACAGGAAGAGGTGGAAGTGGCGCCTGTGCAGGATTTTTACGTCACCCTGAAAAATGGCGATGAGCAGGGCATCGAAACGAAGTTTGTCTGGAACAACGCCGCGGCACCGATCAAAAAGGGACAGGTGCTCGGCAAAATGCAGCTGGTGAAAAACGGACAGGTGCTCAATTCGGTCGATGTGGCGGCGACGCAGGATGTGGAAAAAGGGAGCTGGATTCGGCTGTTTTTCCGCAAACTGGTTAACGGGATCACGAGCAGCATCCAGGGGCTGCTCCACAAACTCTAATCGAGCAGGTGATGCCAATGGGTTCCGGAATCAATCCGGCATGGTGGCTGGCTTTGAATACGATTTTGCTTTTGCTCATCCTGCCGGGCGGATTTTTCATGTTCCGGGCTTTCCTGCGCCGGATGAAGCAGGAGGAACATCTGGATCAACCGGGGCAAAAGCGGGAATAGGCAAGCAATCCCGAGGAGTTCTGCAACTCCTTGGGATTTTGCCGTTTTTTGCGGTACTTTTTGCAGTACTTTTTGCGGTATTAAATGAAAGGTTGTTCTTCACCACAGGGTGCGTTAAAATAAGAAAGATGTAATCTTAGAGCTGCAGAGGAGTGGGGTCACGATGGAAGTAGGGACTTCTCGAGTCAAACGCGGGATGGCGGAGATGCAAAAGGGCGGCGTGATCATGGACGTGGTCAACGCCGAACAGGCGAAGATCGCTGAAGAGGCGGGCGCGGTTGCCGTGATGGCGCTGGAGCGCGTGCCTGCGGATATTCGCGCGGCAGGCGGGGTTGCCCGCATGGCTGACCCGACGATCATAGAAGAAGTGATGAACGCGGTTTCGATACCGGTGATGGCAAAAGCGCGGATCGGGCATTTTGTTGAGGCGAAAGTGCTGGAAGCGCTCGGGGTCGATTACATCGACGAGTCGGAAGTGCTGACGCCGGCTGACGACAAGTTCCATATCAACAAAAAAGAATTCACCGTTCCGTTCGTGTGCGGCGCCCGCGATTTGGGGGAAGCGCTGCGGCGCATCGCGGAAGGCGCTTCGATGATCCGTACGAAAGGCGAGCCGGGTACCGGCAACATCGTGGAAGCGGTCAAGCACATGCGCACCGTGCAGGCGCAGATCCGCAAGGTACAGAACATGTCGGAAGACGAGCTCGTGTTCGAAGCGAAAAGCCTGGGCGCGCCGTATGAGCTGCTGCTGGAAGTGAAAAAGCTGGGCCGGCTGCCGGTCGTCAATTTTGCTGCTGGCGGTGTGGCTACTCCGGCGGACGCCGCATTGATGATGCACCTGGGTGCGGACGGCGTGTTTGTCGGCTCTGGTATCTTCAAATCGGAAAATCCCGAAAAATACGCAAAAGCGATCGTGCAGGCGACCACGCATTATCAAGACTATGGACTGATCGCCGAACTGTCCAAAAACCTGGGTGTCGCGATGAGAGGCATCGAGCTGTCGACCCTCGCCGAGAACGAGCGGATGGCAGAACGCGGCTGGTAGGAGGCCGACCGGCTTATGAAAATCGGTGTGTTGGCCCTGCAAGGCGCAGTTACGGAACATATCAACAGTTTGCAACAGGCCGGTGCCGATCAGGTGGTTCCCGTCAAGCGGAAGGAAGAATTGGAAGGGCTGGACGGGTTGGTGCTGCCCGGCGGGGAAAGCACGACGATCGGAAAATTGATGAACCAGTATGGGCTGATGGAACCGATTCGGCAGATGGCGCAGGCGGGAACTCCGATGTTTGGCACCTGCGCCGGGCTGATTCTCTTGGCGAACCGGATTCATGGCCAGGATTGGGCTCATTTGGGCGTGATGGACATTCTGGTCAACCGCAATTCGTTCGGCCGGCAGCGGGAAAGTTTCGAGACCGATCTAGAGGTGAAAGGGATCGAAGGGGAGCTGTACCGGGCCGTCTTTATCCGGGCGCCGCATATCATGGAAACGGGTGATGGCGTCGAGGTGCTAGCCACCTACCAGGATCGGATTGTGGCGGCCAGACAGGGCCATTTGCTGGCGGCCGCTTTTCATCCGGAATTGACGAACGATGTACGGTTTCACAAGTATTTTCTCGATATGGTGCGTGAATCCGCTTGAACAAACTCTATCAACACAGCGTCCAGCTGCTTTTGCAAACACAGGCTCCGAACGGAGCCTTTCCTGCATCTACGGTATTTACCGTCTACCGGTATTGTTGGCTGCGGGATGGCACATTCATCGCCCACGCGCTCGACAAATCGGGTGAGCATGCGGCGGCCGGCCGATTTTTTCAGTGGGTGGACATGGCGATCCGCAAGCACCTGGCGAAGTTGAACCAGCTTTTTCTGAAACATCAGAACGGTGAGCCGATTGGGAAAGACGATTTCCTGCATACGCGCTTCACATTGGATGGGGACGAGGGTACGGAAGAATGGGGCAATTTTCAACTGGACGGGTATGGCGCCTACCTGTGGGGGGTGGCGGAACACATCCGTCTGACGGGTGATGACTCGTTTTTGATGAAGGTGCATCGCAGTATCGAGGAGACGATCCGTTACCTGACGACCTTTTGGCATGTCCCAAACCATGACTGCTGGGAAGAGTTCGGGGACCGCGTTCATCCAAGTACGCTGGCGGCGGTTTTTGGCGGTTTGCAGGCGATCTACCGGTATGTGCCGGTTGTACAGATTCCCAGGACGCTGAGCGCCATCCGGGAAGCGCTGCAGGAACACGGCGTACAAAACGGGCGGTTCGTCAAGTCGTTCGGAAATCCCAGCATCGACGCCAACCTATTGTGGTTGTCCGTACCTTACAAAGTCGTGCCGCCCAACGGGCATATAATGGTCAGGACGGTGGAAGAGATCGAACACCGGCTGGTCACCGGCGGCGTGCACCGCTATCCGGAAGATTCGTTTTACGGCGGCGGCGCCTGGGTGCTGTTGACCGCTTGGTTGGGCTGGTACTACGCGGAAGCCGGCAACCTGCAGCGGGCGAAGGAACTGCTGGCGTGGGTGGAAGCGCAGGCGGACGATCAGGGCAACTTGCCGGAACAGGTGCAGGAAAGCCTGTTTTTTCCCGAAAAATATCAGGAATGGGTGGACCGTTGGGGAGAACCGGCCAAACCGCTGCTCTGGTCGCACGCGATGTATCTCATTCTGGCGAAACGGCTGCAGGAGCTGGCCGGTTGAGCCGCAGGGAACCCGAGCAGAGTCAGTGTTTGCTACTCGGGTTTTGTTTTGTCGGTTTAGTTTCACGGAACATCATTTTTTGTCCAATTTTTATTCGGGAAAATAAATTGCAGGTTGCAGCGTTTCCTCGTTTGATTTCCCGTTTGCTACCCAACTGACTGTGATTTTGATGGATTGCAGTTCTTTTTTTGCTTGTTCCCAGCCGCTTACACTAGAACTTGTGGTAATAGCTTGCTTCAAAAATGAATGACTGATTTCATTTGGACTCAGTACAGATTTTGATTGACCGGTCCCATCAGAAATGGCAAGCGTTACGGTTTCCACTGATTGTTGATTGCCGATATATTGGATGTAGGCTGTTTGGTGGAATTGGGAGTTTTTTAGTTGGCAATCAATCAGCACTTTCCAATTTTGTGAGGAAGCCAATACCACCGCCCCACTTTTTTGTGTTGTCGATGGGGCTGCCGGAGGGGATTCCCCCTCCGTCATCCTAACTCACGCGCTTTTTGAATTAATCACTGAACTGTATTAAATGGAGTGTGTGGGGTAAAATCCCCTTTCGAGACGTGACTGCAGCCCTTTCTTCCATCGTTTTTGGAATCGGTGTTGACCACAGTAACAATTGATCTTTTGCAATCACAGAACTGGGATTCACATTTTTTTCTAAGGTAACTACCTTATTAAGTTTCCGATCATACACCTGTACGTCCTCACGTGACTGCCAGGCTAGGATTCGAGGACTTAAACCTAGAAACTCAAGAGAGTTACCCTGTTTAGCAGAAAAGATCTTTCGTTCAACGCCATTTTCGATGAGGTTGACGGACCAACCGCCCTCCCCCGTTCGATGACCGGACCAGGCAATCGTACTCCCTTCGGCGGCAAGATACGTAACTTCCTGTTTGTGAGTCAGTTGCTCAATGTGTCCACCTTTATTCCAATAAACCGCACCAGACGCTTGTTCCGAATCTTTTCCAATCCAGGCTATGAAATCCTTTGTCATAACCGGATGTCCGCCGGGTGAAGCGATATCAGACGATTCGCCCGTTCGCAGATCTAGTTTCTTTACAACTATCGAGGGGATTCCATTTTTCGGCTGATCCACAGCCGGACTGAAAACCAACCAGTTTTCATAAAGTTTTGGCATAATCAATGGACCGGGATATCCCATTCCATTCGTATCTTTTGCTGATTCATATATCACTCGTTTTGTATTTTTAACCCGATCATATACGTGAATTTTCCAGTTGGTAAAACTTTGGTCAAGCGCCTCGCTCCATACGATCCAATTATCATTGATGTCGGCTCCGATTGGCTGAGCAGGCTCTCTGAACGAGTAAATTGTCTTGTACGCCTGTTTGTTAACATCAAACAAGATTACTTGTCCTGACAGATCTTTGTCTTGCGGCGTTACTACTCCTACTATTGTACCATCCGAGCCAAGTGCAAGTGGAATCCATGCTTTTTGATTAGGGAGTACTGCATCAAAGGAACGGATTGATTGATCTTTCCAGGCTTCTTGTCTCTCAATTACACTTGGCAAGTTATCTTTCATGTCTGTGGAGACCGCTCCAGATTCACTCTCATTCGTTTTGTGGTTCACAGTGGAAGCATCAGAGGGTTGTTTTCCGCCCATTTGACAACCGATTATACCTATCACCGTGATTGAAATTAATAGAACGAAAATTCTGGTCATTCCGTTTATCACCATATGGTTCCTCTATCCTTGACGAGATAAGCAAAATCGGTGGTAGAAAGCAGCATAGATACCATTACGTTCATCAACATTTTTTCTTTGATCATGTTCAAACTCTCCTTTCGATGATACTCGCTATTCTGAAATATGGCGACACAACTCTGTACTCTGGAACTATTGCCTTTTTAAGACTTTAGCCTCCTTTCCTAATTTTTTGAAGCAAATAAACTAGTTGCTCGGTTCTAATATTAAAGACGAACTGAAATCGAAAAAAGTTTCAGTTTTCCAAGAAAATATTTTTCGATACGTTGCGGCAATTGGGTGGTAACCGCAATAATTTGAAATCGTAATCAGTTAGAGCTGAAAAACTTGAACACTGGTAACAACAGTAGCTTGAATGAAGCGGAGCCAATGTGGTACACTATGCGACAAAAGCGAAACGTTTACCAAAGCGATGCGGAGAACGAGTACCAGAACCTCTCTTGTGCAGAGAGCCGGTGGTGGCTGCGAACCGGTCAGGAGACTCTGTGAATCCCTCTCCAAGCGGGCTGTGAATCGAATGGAACCATTCGTAGTAAGCGGCTCCGGGTCATTCCGTTATCGATGGCACGAGGATCGCTTGCTTGAGTAGGCGGTCGAACTTGGGTGGCACCACGGGAGATTGGCTCTCGTCCCAGAAACAGTCTGGCGGCGGGGGCTTTTTCTATTTTTCGAAAGGAGTGGACGATCATGTTGGATGCACGTCTGTTGCGTAACGAACCGGACAAGGTTCGGGAAGCGCTGCGAAAAAGGGGTGAGTCGCCGGAAGCGGTCGACCAGTTCCTGCAGTTGGACGCGCGCCGGCGGGAACTGCTGGCGGAGACAGAGTCGCTGAAAGCGAAACGAAACAGCGTCTCGCAAGAGGTGGCGAAACTGAAAAAAGCGGGCCAGGACGCGGAGTCGCTCATCCTTGAAATGAGGGAAGTCGGAGACCGGATCAAGCAGCTGGATGACGAGTTGCGGGAAGTCGAGGAAAAAGTCGATTTTCTGCTGCTGACGATTCCCAATATCCCACATGAAAGCGTGCCGGTCGGGGCATCGGAAGACGACAACGTGGAAGTGAAAAAATGGGGCGAACTCCCGCGGTTTGATTTTGAACCGAAGCCCCATTGGGAGATTGCAACCGAGCTTGGCATTCTCGATTTTGAGTCGGCTGCCAAAGTGACGGGCGCCCGGTTTGTGTTCTACAAAGGCCTCGGTGCCCGCTTGGAACGGGCGCTGATCAATTTTATGCTCGATATCCATACGCAGGAGCATGGCTATACGGAAGTGCTCCCGCCGTTTATCGTCAACCGGGCGAGCATGACGGGAACGGGCAACCTGCCGAAATTTGAAGAGGATGCGTTCAAGCTGGTGGATACCGACTATTTCTTGGTGCCGACGGCGGAAGTGCCGGTGACCAATCTGCACCGGGAGGAAATTTTGCAGGCGGCCGATCTGCCCCGCTACTACGTCGCTTACTCACCCTGTTTCCGGTCTGAGGCGGGGTCAGCGGGACGCGATACGCGCGGCCTGATTCGGATGCATCAGTTTAACAAAGTCGAGATGGTGAAATTTACGCTGCCGGAAACGTCGTATGAGGAATGGATGAAGCTGGTCAATGATGCGGAAACGATCCTGCAGCGGTTGAACCTGCCGTACCGCGTGATGGATATGTGCACGGCCGATCTGGGATTTGGCGCTGCCAAGAAGTACGATCTGGAAGTGTGGCTGCCGGCTGCCAATCAGTACAGGGAGATTTCGAGCTGTTCGAACTTTGAAGATTTCCAGGCGCGCCGGGCGAATATCCGGTTCCGCCGCGAACCGAAGGCAAAACCGGAATTTGTGCACACGATCAACGGTTCCGGGCTGGCCGTCGGCAGAACGGTGGCGGCGATTCTGGAAAATTACCAGCAGCCGGACGGCAGCGTGTTGATTCCGGAAGCGCTTGTGCCTTACATGGGTGGTGTGACCCGGATTGGATGACCACGGCGAGTGGTTCGTTCCTGCTTGATTTTTGCGATATGAAAAAGGGGGTCCCGCGGACGGACCCCGTTAGATTTTATCCCACAAACAATGCACGTTGCTGTTTCCACGACAGGATAAATCTGCATGACATCCTGGGACATCCGCATTTGACACTCCACACGGCTGAAGCCGATGGATTCTTGAGAGCACCCCCGAAACCGGGAGTTCTGCTTTGCGGCACCAAGCGATCCCCGTGTGTCCCACGGTTCTTTGTTGGATTTAGTCCGATAGCCAACTGCTTGGTTTTCGCATTTCGGCCACGACTTCGCGGATTGTGCTTGAACATTTTACGCGAAAGAGCGTTTCCTGTCGCAACCCCCTATGTTCAGTTTTCAAAGTACATCCGCCTTTACCTGATTATACCACAACGCGCTTCATTCCACGATTAAAACATGGGCTTTCGCGCGCGATTTCTGTAAAACAGAGAATGTCGAGATGGAAAAACAAATGCGAGGGGTCTCCTTTTGCTCGAATTGCAGCACGAAATCGTGTATAATGGATGTGAATTGTCAGAGAAGGAGCGGTACCATAATGTTTTTTACGGGGTTGCTCGCGGTCATCGTCTGCGTGATCGTTCAGTATTTCGCTTTGCACCGGGCGGCGTTCGGCCGGTCGATGTTCATCACGTTCGCCATGTTTCTCGTCGGCTTTATGATCAGCCTGTCGCCGCATCCGGTGTCCCAGATTCTGTCGATGGTGTTCTATGTGTTGGGATGGGCATTTTTGCTGTTTGTGACGTGGTACGCGCTGGTCCGTCGGTATAAGATGAAAAAGTTGACCAACTCGAAATCTTGACCGTTCGGCCATCCGCACGGTACAATGAGGAAGTATGGGATCCTGCCGGGTGTGCGGAAAACGATGGAGTGATGGCCGAGTAGGTCGAAGGCGCTCGCCTGCTAAGCGAGTATACGGGGATAACCCGTATCGAGGGTTCGAATCCCTCTCACTCCGCCAGTCATTTCATAGGGATGAAAAACCAGCCGCGAGGGCTGGATTTTATTTTGTCTGCTATTGTGGTGTTGACTGGCGCTGCAGCAATTCGGAATAGACCGATTCCGGAACCGCAATTCCCCGCGGGCCGTCCACAAGTTCCAGCAGGCGTTCCAGCAGGTACGCGCGATACACAAATCCGCCTTTTACGCCGATCAAATACTGGATGATGTCGTTGATCGAGAGGGAAAGGAGATGTTCTGCATCATTCTCGCTCAGCCGAGTGTTGCGGATCAAGCGGGCAACGAAGTCGTGTTCCACATGTCTCACCTCTTTCTTTGGGAAGATGAAGGGCTCGAAATTTCAGAAAAAATGTCAGGAAACAATTCTCGTGCAGGCACTCCATAGAAACGCTCCAGCTTCAACATCGTCTCCCGCCCTGGTTTCGATTGTCCTCCCTCCAATTTTCTGAGGTAAATGGTCGAAATGCCAAGCTGCATGGCCACCTGCTCCTGTGTCAGGTTGCGGGATGTCCGTTCTTTTGCCAACCGTTCCCTTCTCACACTACCCCACCCCTCTGATACAAAAGGTATCTGGATATCTTTAGGATACATGTTACATTTTGTATCGTCAACCTAAGTGAAGATAATTTTTGTTTTTTTTGTTTTCAAGAGATACAATTTGTAACTATAATAGAGATGAGAATGGAGGTGGGAGTATGCTCGCGAAACGTCTGTCCATGTTGCGCGGTACGAAGACACAACAGGAAGTGGCTGATGCACTTGGCATTTCTCGAGCTCGATACGCCCACTATGAGTCCGGCCGTAACGAACCGGATCTCGACACGCTGGTTCGGTTGGCCGACTATTACCATGTGTCGCTTGATTATCTGCTCGGTCGCTCGGACATATTGAAAGAAGAGAAGGAATATTACAAAATCCGTTTGCTGAAAGAAGCCCGCGAAATCGCGGAACTGTTTCAGCAAGACCCGGATAGCCACAAATTTTGGCTGGCTTATAAGAAAGCGTCTCCCGAGCAGCGCAAAAATTTTCTCCGCACGTGGAATATCATGATGCAGCTGGATAAGAAACAGGGACAGTGAACAGCGCCCGGTAGAGGCAAACTCTGCGGGTTGATTCCACCTCTCGAAATCCATATAATAAGTTATACGCATGCACCCGTAGCTCAGGTGGATAGAGCGGTGGTTTCCTAAACCGCGTCTTGGGGGGGGTTCGAATCCCTCCGGGTGCACCAGCGTTTATTTGCCAGGATGCGGGTTTCTGTGGGGGTTGCGGAAGCCCGCATTCTTTCTGGTCTTGATCGGATCGAATGACGGGTTTTTCCCTATCAAAAGTATGACTGACGAACTTCAATAATGCCCGTTCCGCTGATCGTTGTGTTCCCATGGGGGGTTGACCGGACATTGGATTTTAGCCTGATTTTGGGGCGGTAGATGGGTAAGCACTTGCTGAGGAGTTATGCAGGTCGCCGAGCAGCATTTTGCACGAACGAGAATTGAATCGAAAAAGAAATGGAAGTAGCGGAAGCCGGTCAAGTGTCAGAGTTGCTTTCCATCGTTGCAAAGCGGGGACAATACAGGACTTCCACGTGAGCAGGTTGTTTGCAGGCGGTTTCTTTGCAGCGCCTGCATCGTTTTGCGCAGTCATCCAGTTGCATCGGTTCGTTTTCGAACACCCGGTTCATTACAGTACCCTCCCCCGAAGTTGCACGTTGATTGAGATGAGATCCGCCGGTTTTATGATTGTTCTCGAACGGAGACCCGTGTATGCAAGCAATAGTTCCCAAGCAGAACGGCTGCTCCGCTGCGATTGCGTTTTGAATTCCGGTTATGGTACACTGATGGTCCGTATTGTGCATTTCTCGATGAGTGGTGCCGAACAGATGGAACATGAGAAGTTCATGCGGGAAGCGCTACAAGAGGCGGAAAAAGCGATCAAATGGGGAGAGGTGCCGATCGGGGCAGTCGTCGTTCGCGAAGGGCAGGTGATCGCGCGCGGCCACAATATGCGCGAGACCTGGAAAGATCCGACCGCTCACGCGGAAATCGTTGCCCTGCGCGAAGCGAGCCGTGTGTTGGGCGGATGGCGGTTGACGGGCTGTAAGCTCTATGTTACACTGGAGCCTTGTCCGATGTGCGCCGGGGCGATTTTGTTGGCTCGTATCGACGAAGTGATTTTTGGCGCGCGTGAACCAAAATTCGGCGCGGCCGGATCGATCGTCAACCTGATCGAGACGGACCGGTTCAACCATCAACCACAACTTACCTCTGGCGTCCTGGCCGAGGAATGTGGTATGATACTGAAGGAGTTTTTCCGGCAACGCCGCAAGTGAATCTGGAGAGGTGTCCGAGCTGGTCGAAGGAGCACGACTCGAAATCGTGTAGGCGGGAAACCGTCTCGTGGGTTCGAATCCCACCCTCTCCGCCAGAGCCCTTCAATCAGGGTTGCTGACAACCAAACATGACTGATTCATTCGAGAGCCATTGGTTCAGACCGGGTCCTGTGCAACGGGAACTCCCGAACCGTGTCAGGTCCTGACGGAAGCAGCACTAAGGGAATCTTTCCGTGTGCCGCAGGGGCGCCTGGTCTGAGCCGATGGCTTTCCATCAATCGAAGAGCGAATCCCTGGCTTTTTTCCAAACCGTCCTTGCTGCAAGGGCGGTTTTTGATCATGGACGATCAACCCGGCGTTGCCCACACGGACGCGGGCGTCTTTAGCCGAATTTCCTCTCTTTTCTTTGTTTGCAAAGTGTGTATGTGGTAATCTAAAGATGATAGGCTGATTTATGCGGAGGAGGGGTCGCGGTGTCGTACATTGCCTTGTACCGGGAATGGCGTCCACAAACATTTGCAGACATGGTCGGGCAAGAACACGTGACCCGGACGTTGCAAAATGCGCTTCGCAGCAAACGGTTTGCCCACGCGTACCTGTTTTCAGGTCCGCGCGGAACCGGCAAGACCAGCACGGCGAAAGTGTTGGCGAAAGCGATCAATTGCGAGAGCGGACCGACGGACGAGCCCTGCAATGAATGCCCCGCCTGCCGCGGCATCACGGCGGGTTCGATCATGGACGTGGTGGAGATCGACGCGGCTTCCAACCGTGGAGTCGACGAAATCCGCGACTTGCGGGAACAGGTGAAGTACGCTCCGACGGAAGTCCGCTACAAGGTATATATCGTGGATGAAGTCCACATGCTGACTACGGAAGCGTTCAATGCCCTGTTAAAAACATTGGAAGAGCCGCCGCATCATGTAGTGTTTATTTTGGCGACGACAGAGCCGCACAAAATTCCGGCGACGATTGTGTCCCGCTGCCAGCGGTTTGATTTTCGCAAGATTTCAGGCCGCCAGATCGTCGACCGTTTGCGGCGCATCGCAAACGAAAAACAGATCGCCGCAGAAGAGGATGCATTGTGGATGATCGCACGGGCGGCAGAGGGCGGCATGCGGGATGCATTGTCCATTTTTGATCAGACGATCTCGTATGGCCGCGATCAGGTGACGGTCGATGCGGTGATCACTTTGATCGGCGGCGTGCGAACCGACACGTTGGCTGCCATCGCCCGCTCGATCGCCGGCAAGGACATCCGGCAGGTTCTGAGGCTGGCGGGCGACCTGATCGAGGATGGCAAGGACGTTGGGCAAATCGTGCACGATCTGACAGTCTATTTCCGCGATCTGCTGATGTTCAAAACGGTGCCCAACCTGGAAGAGATTCAGGACCGGGCGCGATACGACAAAACATTTGCGGAAATCGCCGAACTGTTTGACGCGTCCCGTTTGATTGCGATGATCGACCAGATGACGCAGACCGCGCAGGAGCTGAAGTGGCACGCGCAAGGCCGGCTGTTGCTGGAAATGCTGTTGATCCGCTTGTGCAGGACAGATACCCACGATGTCACCGATTTGATCCGGCGGATCGAGGAGTTGGAACGCAAACTAGCACAAGGCAACGCGGCAGCAGTTGCGCCTCCCGGCCAGCCAGCAGCCGCGGCGAGCGCAAACCTGACACGGACGGCAAGCCCGCAACGGAACCAAGCTGCCGAAAAATCGGTTTCCGCGCCAACGGCGATTCCGGCGACGAAGACCGCAGCTGCAACGCCTGCCCGATCGATCGGATCGCTGCTGCAAAATCCAAACCAGGAACTGTTTGAAACAATCAGCGGCGGCTGGAACCAGATCCTCGACGAGGTGAAACGGCGGAAAATCACCGCGCAGGCCTGGTTGCTGGACGGCGAACCGGTGGCGGTGGCCGGCGGCAATGTGATCGTCGCTTTCAAAAACCAGATTCACCGCGACACGGTGATGAAGCCGATCCACAAATCGGTGATCGATCAGGTCTTGACCGAATTTTTGCGGGAACCGGCGTCGCTGGTGGCCGTGTTGCAATCGGATTGGCAAAAATACAAGCAGCAAAGCACGGTAGAATTGGCAAGCGCATCGGAAGACCAACTTGTGAAGCAAGTGATCGATATGTTTGGCGAGAACCTTGTAGAAATCGAGGAGTGAATCGGGATGAAAAACATGAATCAATTGATGAAACAGGCAAAAAAAATGCAGGAAGAGCTGATGAAAGCGCAAGCGGCGCTGGGGGAAAAAACGGTGGAAGGTTCGGCCGGGGGCGGCGCGGTCACGGTGGTCGTCACCGGACACAAGCTCGTGCAATCGGTCACCATTAAGCCGGAGGTGGTCGATCCCGACGATGTGGAAATGCTGCAGGACCTCGTGCTGGCCGCCGTCAACGACGCGATGAAAAAAGCGGATGAAATGACGCAAAAAGAACTGGGTCATTTTACGAAGGGATTCAACCTTCCGTTTTAGATTTGCAGTAGAGGAGAAACCAGATGCTGTATTATCCGCAGCCGATCGCCGATCTGATTGACGGATTCATGCTGCTGCCCGGAATCGGCCCAAAAACGGCGCAGCGCCTTGCGTTCCACGTACTGAATATGAAAGAGGAGGACGTATTGGAATTTGCCAAAGCTTTGGTGAACGCCAAGCGTCATCTGCATTACTGTTCGATCTGCTGCAACATCACCGATGTCGATCCCTGCCGGATTTGCAGCGATCCGTCGCGAAACCGAGAGATCCTGTGCGTCGTGCAGGACGCCAAAGACGTAGTGGCGATGGAAAAAACGCGCGAGTTCAACGGCCGCTACCATGTGCTGCAAGGGGCGATTTCCCCGATGGAAGGAATCGGTCCCGACCAGATTCGAATTCCGGAGCTGCTTCGCCGCTTGCAGGACACGGACGTGAATGTGCAGGAGGTAATCCTCGCCACCAACCCGAATGTGGAAGGTGAGGCGACCGCCATGTACATCTCCCGTTTGCTGAAACCGGCCGGCATCAAAATTACCCGCATCGCCCACGGCCTGCCCGTGGGAGGCGACCTGGAGTACGCGGACGAAGTCACGCTGTCGAAAGCGCTGGAAGGCCGCCGGGAAATCTAAAGGATCCCATCAAAGTGAAGCACAGCAACGCAACACCCCGTCAAGTGACGAGCACTTGACGGGGACTCAAAAAAACTGTTTCAAACAAGATTTTTCCGTCATAGTTTGGGACAGTCCCGCTTATACTCTACTATCACCAGTCTCGTAGAGTGGTAGGGGGAGTACGTATGAGCGGGAAGGGGTTTTGGAACAAATGGAAGGCCTGGACGGAAGGACCGGACAAGGAACCATCGGACGAAGAAAAGTTTTTGGAAGAACTGCGCCAGGCGCATCAGGATTGGATACTGGCGCAGCAGCGGATCGATTTGCTGTCCGACCCGGATCTGATTGACCACGCGATTTACGTGTTGGAAGCGGCGGAGAAAAAGTACAGTTTTTATCTACGAAAAGCTCGGGAAAAAGGAATCCGCATCGACATCCCTTACCCGAAAGCGATGTAGGCGCGCCTGATGGCGCGTTTTTTTGTTGGAGAAGGTGCACTTTTACGAGTGTGATAAAGGCAATCCAAGTTTGTAGAACGGAGTTGCGCAGTGGTTCAAAATTTCGGCTGTATTCTCAACTTTACAAATCGGGCAACTGTTGCGCAAAGCCGGCATTTCCAAGTCGTTCGGATTGTCCAGTCTTGCCATCTTTCGACTGATCTTTACGCTCGTGTTTGAAGGACGCAATTGGTTTCGTCTTCTCAACGGCGATCGCCGCGAGTCTTTGCCTGGAAAGAATGTGGTCTATCGCTTCCTCAACCACCCGCGCTTTGCATGGCGCCGCTTTTTGCATGCTCTGAGTCTGAAGGTCGTTCAGCACTTTGATTCCTTGACTTCTCCATCCCGTATTCAGGCCTTCATCGTTGATGATTCCGTTCTTCG
The DNA here is from genome assembly GCF_000376225.1 of Effusibacillus pohliae DSM 22757. Lineage (NCBI taxonomy): Bacteria > Bacillati > Bacillota > Bacilli > Caryophanales > Alicyclobacillaceae > Effusibacillus > Effusibacillus pohliae. The sequence continues at coordinate 2,459 of NZ_AQXL01000114.1, read as the reverse complement.
GCGGGACCGCAGTAAGAAGGCAGAGTTGCTGGCCCGCGTTTTTGATCATACGACAAGCCGCTATACCCGCGGCTACAACATGCTAACGCTCGGATGGACGGATGGTTTCAGCTTTGCGCCCATTGATTTCGTCAGACTTAGCTCTGCCAAATTGGTCAATCGTCTTTGCGAAATGAAGGACGGGTTGTCCCGGCGTACGCAAGGCTACAAACGTCGGATGGAGGCCCTTTCACGAAAACCGGATGCGGTCGTTGCTTTACTCAACCGAGCGCTTAAGGCCGGATTCAGTGCCCGATGTGGTCCTGATGGACAGTTGGTTTACACAGGCCCCGCTTTTGCGCGAACTCATGTCCAAAGGACTGCATGTGATTGGCATGGTGAAAGATTTGAAGCAGCGATACCGGCAACGACCGTGTGACGTTGCAGGAACTCTATGCCCGTTTGCCCAAAAACAAAACGGCTGCAATTCTGGGTTCGGTCATTGTTCAAACCGCCTGCGGTCTGCCGATCAAGCTGGTAGTTGTTCAAAATCGCAATCGTCGGCGGGATTGGCTCGTTCTGCTCAGCACGGACTTGGCATTGGAAGATACTGAAATCGTTCGGATCTATGGCATGCGTTGGAGCATCGAGACGTTTTTCAAATTTGCCAAGTCGTATCTGAAGCTGGGAACGGAGTTTCAAGGCCGTTCGTTTGACATGCTCATCAGTCACACGACCATCGTGTTTACACGTTATCTCGTACTGGAATGGGAACGTCGTCACGAAACCGATACACGGTCGCTGGGAGGTCTGTTCTTTCTTTTTTCCGACGAAGTCCGAGATCTGGACCTCAAAACCGCCTTGCAACACCTGATTGCATTCGTCTTGGCGTTTACGAAAGCCAAGTCCAAACCGGCTCAGTCTGCTGTTTGGAGTCAACTCCAGCAATGGATTTCGGGTTTGCCCAATTACATCAAGGGTTTGTTCGCACAATTAAGCTGCGAATGTTGAGTTAATCAGAAAACATAAATTTTTTGTAAAGATTTTCTCCTTGTAGAGGAGTAGAATAAAATCACAGGCGAGGTCAGAATCAAATTCAAAGTTACGGTAACCAGCCATAAAATATTAACCCAAATTTCGAAAGCCAATTATAGAGAGCTTCACATTGAATTTATGACTGTGTCTGATTCTAACAAAAAGAGTGAACCTACAGTAGTTCAAATTCAGTAGTTAAAAATCATTCAACGAAACGAGGGATAGATTTTGAAAAATAAGGAGAAGTTGGGACTTGTACTGCTCGTAGTGTTACTGTTAATTGCCATTCCGGTTGTGTTGATAGGGATATATGGGGGGGCTGCATACAAAGCGCCGATAAAAAGTTCAGATATTGCAAATATTTTTCATTTATCAGGTCCCCCTAACTTACCAAATAGTTGGCCGGTTTCGTCCATAGAGAAATACGATGATGGATTCATGGCACCGTCCGTCACAATTTATTACAAAAACAATGTTTCCCTAACTTTATCTCGGAGTGAACCTATATATCCGAAAATGCAAAAGGAACAAATTTCAATCGGTGATAATTCCGTAAGCTTGTATACCAATAAAGAAGAACAGGTTTATGTTGTGAAGCATGGTGGCTTGTTTTATGCGTTTAAATTTCAAACCCCAAATAAAAACGAGGTAGAAGATTTTATCAAAACATTGAGGTGAATGACGTGAAGATCAGAACGAACCATGTAGCCGTATTAGTTTTATTCTCATCTCTTATGACAGGATGCGTAAAATCAGGAAGTTCGACCGATTCAGGTGTCGCAGCAGCAATCGGGGAAGAAAAAATTACTACAACACAAGTCGAAAAAGTCTTTAAGGAACGATATTACAATTCTCGATAATCTAATTGATAACAGACTTCTTGAGATCAAGGCGAAGGAATTAGGTATTCAACAGATAAACGATCCGGACGAGAAGAAATTGAACGGTCTACAAGGTGAACTTCAACAGCGAAAGTTCCTATTAAAAGCAATCCTGATGAAAACTCTGGATGATAACACCTTGAAAAAATTCTACGAGGAACAAAAAGGTGAACTCGAATCATTACTTTACATCAAAATGAAAAAGACCACACCAAGTTAGAGAAGGAACTTGGCATCTCTGCTTCACAAATCGAATCTGTGGAAGTAACATTTGATGATCCACACCGATGCAGTTCAGCAATCCATTGGGCATCCTTTTTGTCGGTCTTGCGTCCAGGGAGGTTTTTGATGTGAGCGGCATTGGCAAGTGTAACGGTACAGGTCGCTTCCAACACATTGAACACAGGTTTCCAGTACACGCCCGTGCTTTCCATGGCAACCTCGGTGCAACCGAGTTCAGCCAGCCAGTCGGAGAGCTCCAGCAGTCCGGACAACACGGTTGAAAACTCCCGCATAAACATCTGCGGCTTTTGATCCAGCGACCCTTTGAGAACACAGGCAACG